>NZ_CAMDRE010000004.1 GCF_945906775.1 Citrobacter sp. Marseille-Q6884 | reverse complement strand
CCCTCATTTCCTGCCGATAAAATGGGTATCTCTTAACTATGCCTAAATAAATAAGGATAATTTTGAAAAAAATATTCATCCTATCGGCAGCGCTGATCATGGCAGGATGCGCAACAAAGCAATATCCACAGGCCGCGAACGTCACCGGTCCAGAATCTTCCGCAATGGATTGCAAAGCGGTAGCTCTGGAAATCGCCAAAACGCGCAGTGTACAACAAGAAATTGAGGCAACCGGCGAATTTGACGGGCGCACCGTATTAGGTTTCCTGGGTGATTTTGGGATAGGAAATGGCATGGCAAAAGGCGAAGCCCGCAAAAAAGCAGCTAACCGGCTAAATCAGCTGGAAGCCCTGAAGGCTGCAAAGTGTGCAGATCAATAAGGTACAAAAAAGCCCTGCCGGGCTTTTTTTGTACCTGCCAATCAGCTGGATTTACCATAACATCTGTTGCGTGCACCGCCTGAGAGGCTCTCAGGGCGTTTCTACGACCTCACCTGCAAAAGAACACATCTTACCCCCTGAAAACCGCTCAGAAACGCGCTGATGATTTCTGCGTACCTGCATGGCTATGCACTCAAGTGAATGAAGTAAGATTTCAGTCTGCGATCACCATAAAACCGGGAAAAAGCCGTATGACAAAACAGGAATCAGCCGCACTGAACATGGCAAAATTTATCCGGGCGCAGTCGCTGCTGCTGCTCGAAAAACTCGACGTGCTCGATCTTGATGACGAGGCAGCCGACTGTGAGCGAATGCACGAACAGGCAGAAGCGCTTTATCAGAAGCTGAGCGCACGCTTCGGTATACAGGACGGCGAATAAAGAGACGAAAAGAACGCTCACTTAGACGAAAAGCGTATCCAGGGCAACTATGTATATCCACCGTGTACATAGTCATGCCTGACGCTTTCGAGCAGGTCGAGCATGCAGGAACGACGAGCTTGATTGGTATCGGACACAATATGGCGATACGCCTCAAACATAACAGCACCCGCATCACCGCCCGAACGGCGAAGCATAGCGGAAATCATCCGCACAAAGAGCAGACGTTCATCGGGGCAAAGGTTCATAAGTTCTCCTGGTGAAAAACCAAACATGAAAGCACCCATCTATTAACGTCAGCTGTGAACGCTTCATTAGAAGAAAATAGGTAAACCCGGGAAAAAGATCCAAACGTTAACATCACAGGTAAACAGAAACGTCGGGTCGATCGGGAAATTCTTTCCCGGACGGCGCGGGGTTGGGCAAGCCGCAGGCGCGTCAGTGCTTTTAGCGGGTGTCGGGGCGCAGCCCTGAACCAGTCACGTAGCGCTAGCGGAGTGTATACTGGCTAAACTTCAGAGATGCCAAGGAAGGGACAGGATATGTTTTGTAGCACCGCCACCACGGTGGCGATACTCCAAAACGCCTGGTCAGGGCACAGCCCCGACACCCCAGAGCCGACTGTAGGTCACTGGACGAACGCGGCGGAATGATGTCGGATGACGTCATTTTGCGGCGTTTGCCCTATCCTGCATCGTATTAAAAAATGCAGCACTGGCGCGTACGGTGCCGAAGATAAGTCCGGGGATATTCCGCTTCCTCGCTCACTGACTCGCTACGCTCGGTCGTTCGGCTGCGGCGAGCGGAGGGAACGGAGACATTAAGGCACAGGCAATGAGAGAGGATCGAGAGGCAAAAGAAAAGGCCGCGGCGTTGCCGGTTTTCCATAGGCTCCGCCCCCCTGACAAGCATCACGAAATCTGACGCTCAAATCAGTGGTGGCGAAACCCGACAGGACTTAAAGATACCAGGCGTTTCCCCCTGGTGGCTCCCTCGTGCGCTCTCCTGTTCCTGCCTTTCGGTTTACCGGTGTCATTCCGCTGTTATGGCCGCGTTTATCTCATTCCACGCCTGACACTCAGTTCCGGGAAGGCAGTTCGCTCCAAGCTGGACTGTATGCACGAACCCCCCGTTCAGTCCGACTGCTGCGCCTTATCCGGTAACTATCGTCTTGAGTCCAACCCGGAAAGACACGACAAAGCGCCACTGGCAGCAGCCACTGGTAACAGGATTAGCAGAGCGAGTTAATTTAGGTGGTGCTATAGAGTTCTTGAAGTGGTGGCCTAACTACGGCTACACTGGAAGGACAGTATTTGGTATCTGCGCTCTGCTGAAGCCAGTTACCAGGTTAAGCAGTTCCCCAACTGACTTAACCTTCGAAAAACCACCTCCCCAGGTGGTTTTTTCGTTTTCAGAGCAAGAGATTACGCGTAGAAAAAAAGGAACTCAAGAAGATCCTTTCTATGCTCAACCACCGCATGGCCCATAGCCGCGCTGGCCGTTGCCGGTCAGCTCCAGAATCCTCGACCAATATGGAACCTTGCCCCTCCCAAAATTCAACTAAAAAACCCTCATTTCCTGCCGATAAAATGGGTATCTCTTAACTATGCCTAAATAAATAAGGATAATTTTGAAAAAAATATTCATCCTATCGGCAGCGCTGATCATGGCAGGATGCGCAACAAAGCAATATCC
>NZ_CAMDRE010000003.1 GCF_945906775.1 Citrobacter sp. Marseille-Q6884 | reverse complement strand
GTACCAGCGTACGGCCCACAGAATGATGTCACGCTGAAAATGCCGGCCTTTGAATGGGTTCATGTGCAGCTCCATCAGCAAAAGGGGATGATAAGTTTATCACCACCGACTATTTGCAACAGTGCCGATACGATACATTCAGTTTCTCTCACTTAACGGCAGGACTTTAACCAGCTGCCCGGCGTTGGCGCCGAGCGTACGCAGATGATCGTCGCTATCGGTGACGTGTCCGGTAGCCAGCGGCGCGTCCGCCGGCAGCTGGGCATGAGTGAGGGCTATCTCGCCGGACGCGCTGAGCCCGATACCCACCCGCAGGGGCGAGCTTCTGGCCGCCAGGGAGCCCAGCGCAGCGGCGTCACCGCCTCCGTCATAGGTTATGGTCTGGCAGGGGACCCCCTGCTCCTCCAGCCCCCAGCACAGCTCATTGATGGCGCCGGCATGGTGCCCGCGCGGATCGTAAAACAGGCGTACGCCTGGCGGTGAAAGCGACATGACGGTCCCCTCGTTAACACTCAGAATGCCTGGCGGAAAATCGCGGCAATCTCCTGCTCGTTGCCTTTACGCGGGTTCGAGAACGCATTGCCGTCTTTCAGAGCCATCTCAGCCATGTAGGGGAAGTCGGCCTCTTTTACTCCCAGATCGCGCAGATGCTGCGGAATACCGATATCCATCGACAGACGCGTGATAGCGGCGATGGCTTTTTCCGCCGCGTCGAGAGTGGACAGTCCGGTGATATTTTCGCCCATCAGTTCAGCAATCTCGGCGAATTTCTCCGGGTTGGCGATCAGGTTGTAGCGGGCCACATGCGGCAGCAGGACAGCGTTGGCCACGCCGTGCGGCATGTCGTACAGGCCGCCCAGCTGGTGCGCCATGGCGTGCACGTAGCCGAGGTTGGCGTTATTGAAAGCCATCCCGGCCAGCAGAGAGGCATAGGCCATGTTTTCCCGCGCCTGCAGATTGCTGCCGAGGGCCACGGCCTGGCGCAGGTTGCGGGCGATGAGGCGGATCGCCTGCATGGCGGCGGCGTCCGTCACCGGGTTAGCGTCTTTGGAGATATAGGCCTCTACGGCGTGGGTCAGGGCATCCATCCCGGTCGCCGCGGTCAGGGCGGCCGGTTTACCGATCATCAGCAGCGGATCGTTGATAGAGACCGACGGCAGGTTGCGCCAGCTGACGATCACAAACTTCACTTTGGTTTCGGTGTTGGTCAGGACGCAGTGGCGGGTGACCTCGCTGGCGGTGCCGGCGGTGGTATTGACCGCGACGATAGGCGGCAGCGGGTTGGTCAGGGTCTCGATTCCGGCATACTGGTACAGATCGCCCTCATGGGTGGCGGCGATGCCGATGCCTTTGCCGCAATCGTGCGGGCTGCCGCCGCCCACGGTGACGATGATGTCGCACTGTTCGCGGCGAAACACGGCGAGGCCGTCGCGCACGTTGGTGTCTTTCGGGTTCGGCTCGACGCCGTCAAAGATCGCCACCTCGATCCCGGCCTCCCGCAGATAATGCAGGGTTTTGTCCACCGCGCCATCTTTAATTGCCCGCAGGCCTTTGTCGGTGACCAGCAGGGCTTTTTTCCCCCCCAGCAGCTGGCAGCGTTCGCCGACTACGGAAATGGCGTTGGGGCCAAAAAAGTTAACGTTTGGCACCAGATAATCAAACATACGATAGCTCATAATATACCTTCTCGCTTCAGGTTGTATGGGTCCACCACATATTGCAATTTTTACTCTCACGTAAAATATAGGGCACTGTTGCAAAGTTAGCGATGAGGCAGCCTTTTGTCTTATTCAAAGGCCTTACATTTCAAAAACTCTGCTTACCAGGCGCATTTCGCCCAGGGGATCACCATAATAAAATGCTGAGGCCTGGCCTTTGCGTAGTGCACGCATCACCTCAATACCTTTGATGGTGGCGTAAGCCGTCTTCATGGATTTAAATCCCAGCGTGGCGCCGATTATCCGTTTCAGTTTGCCATGATCGCATTCAATCACGTTGTTCCGGTACTTAATCTGTCGGTGTTCAACGTCAGACGGGCACCGGCCTTCGCGTTTGAGCAGAGCAAGCGCGCGACCATAGGCGGGCGCTTTATCCGTGTTGATGAATCGCGGGATCTGCCACTTCTTCACGTTGTTGAGGATTTTACCCAGAAACCGGTATGCAGCTTTGCTGTTACGACGGGAGGAGAGATAAAAATCGACAGTGCGGCCCCGGCTGTCGACGGCCCGGTACAGATACGCCCAGCGGCCATTGACCTTCACGTAGGTTTCATCCATGTGCCACGGGCAAAGATCGGAAGGGTTACGCCAGTACCAGCGCAGCCGTTTTTCCATTTCAGGCGCATAACGCTGAACCCAGCGGTAAATCGTGGAGTGATCGACATTCACTCCGCGTTCAGCCAGCATCTCCTGCAGCTCACGGTAACTGATGCCGTATTTGCAGTACCAGCGTACGGCCCACAGAATGATGTCACGCTGAAAATGCCGGCCTTTGAATGGGTTCATGTGCAGCTCCATCAGCAAAAGGGGATGATAAGTTTATCACCACCGACTATTTGCAACAGTGCCAAATATAGTCCACTGGCGTCATCAGTTCGAGTGATTTATGTGGCCTTTTGCTGTTATACAGCACCAGATATTCAGCCATTCTTTGATTAAACAAATTCAGGTCCTCAAAAAGCAACAATTCATTGAATTCAATAAATTGTTCTCTAAGGAAGGTGCGAATAAGCAGGTCATTTCTTCCCAAGCTGACTCGCTGATTAAAATTTCGCGGATCTGGGCCGATTTTTTTCCCGCAAACACATCGAATCAGCCTATTTAGGCTATTTTTTCCACCATTTCTGGCGTTATTTCCGGTTTTTACTGAGATCTCTCCCACTGACGTATCATTTGGTCCACCCGAAACAGGTTGGCCAGGGTGAATAACATCGCCAGTTGGTTATCGTTTTTCAGCAGCCCCTTGTATCTGGCTTTCACGAAGCCGAACTGCCGCTTGATGATGCGAAACGGGTGCTCCACCCTGGCACGGATGCTGGCTTTCATGTATTCGATGTTGATGGCCGTTTTGTTCTTGCGCGGATGCTGCTTCAAAGTTTTTACCCTGCCGGGACGCCCGGCGATCAGCCAGTCCACATCCACCTCGGCCAGCTCCTCGCGCTGTGGCGCTCCTTGGTAGCCGGCATCGGCTGAGACAAATTGCTCCTCTCCATGAAGCAGATTACCCAGCTGATTGAGGTCATGCTCGTTGGCCGCGGTGGTGACCAGGCTGTGGGTCAGGCCACTCTTGGCATCGACACCAATGTGGGCCTTCATGCCAAAGTGCCACTGATTGCCTTTCTTGGTCTGATGCATCTCCGGATCGCGTTGCTGCTCTTTGTTCTTGGTAGAGCTGGGTGCCTCAATGATGATGGCATCCACCAAAGTGCCTTGGGTCATCATGACGCCTGCTTCGGCCAGCCAGCGATTGATGGTCTTGAACAATTGACGGGCCAGTTGATGCTGCTCGAGCAGGTGGCGGAAATTCATGATGGTGGTGCGATCCGGCAGGGCGCTATCCAGGGATAATCGGGCAAACAGGCGCATGGAGGCGATTTCGTACAGGGCATCTTCCATGGCACCGTCGCTCAGGTTGTACCAATGCTGCATGCAGTGAATACGCAGCATGGTCTCCAGCGGATAGGGCCGTCGGCCATTGCCCGCCTTGGGATAAAACGGCTCGATGACAGCGGTCATATTCTGCCATGGCAGAATATGACCGCTGTCATCGGGCACTGTTGCAAATAGTCGGTGGTGATAAACTTATCATCCCCTTTTGCTGATGGAGCTGCACATGAACCCATTCAAAGGCCGGCATTTTCAGCGTGACATCATTCTGTGGGCCGTACGCTGGTACTGCAAATACGGCATCAGTTACCGTGAGCTGCAGGAGATGCTGGCTGAACGCGGAGTGAATGTCGATCACTCCACGATTTACCGCTGGGTTCAGCGTTATGCGCCTGAAATGGAAAAACGGCTGCGCTGGTACTGGCGTAACCCTTCCGATCTTTGCCCGTGGCACATGGATGAAACCTACGTGAAGGTCAATGGCCGCTGGGCGTATCTGTACCGGGCCGTCGACAGCCGGGGCCGCACTGTCGATTTTTATCTCTCCTCCCGTCGTAACAGCAAAGCTGCATACCGGTTTCTGGGTAAAATCCTCAACAACGTGAAGAAGTGGCAGATCCCGCGATTCATCAACACGGATAAAGCGCCCGCCTATGGTCGCGCGCTTGCTCTGCTCAAACGCGAAGGCCGGTGCCCGTCTGACGTTGAACACCGACAGATTAAGTACCGGAACAACGTGATTGAATGCGATCATGGCAAACTGAAACGGATAATCGGCGCCACGCTGGGATTTAAATCCATGAAGACGGCTTACGCCACCATCAAAGGTATTGAGGTGATGCGTGCACTACGCAAAGGCCAGGCCTCAGCATTTTATTATGGTGATCCCCTGGGCGAAATGCGCCTGGTAAGCAGAGTTTTTGAAATGTAAGGCCTTTGAATAAGACAAAAGGCTGCCTCATCGCTAACTTTGCAACAGTGCCAAAAATCCCACCCTCTGATGCGCTGCTGAAGCATATCGCCAGCAGGCTAAAGCTTACCGGGGATCTCTGGCCCGCTTACCTTTCCGGCAGGGATACGACCCGGCGTGAGCATTTAACCGAACTGTACCGCTATCTTGGCGTAAAGGCGTTCACCGGCAAAATACAGCAAGACTGTATTACACACCTGCTTTCGATGGCGACGCGCACCGATAAAGGTATTCTCCTGGCCGAAGAGTTACTGGTCTGGCTCCGGCAGAACAACGTGATCATCCCCGCGATTGACGTCGTGGAGCGTACCTGTGCGGAGGCCATGGCTGGCGGCGATAAAATCGTATTTCAGACCCTGAATGCCCCGTTAACTCCGGCCCACAGGGATGCCCTGGATCGTTTACTGGAGTCATCAGATAATCAGCCTTCCAGGCTGACATGGCTTCTGCAACCGCCGGGTAAAATCAATGGTAAGAACGTGCTGCAACATCTTGATCGGCTCAGTAGCATTGAATCGCTGGCATTACCTGAAGGTATAGATCGTACCATTCACCAGAACAGGTTGCTGAAACTTGCGCGGGAAGGCCGAAAGATGAGTAGCCGGGATTTGACCCGATTTTCAGCAGCCCGGCGTCATGCGATCCTGGTGTGCGTGCTGGAAGAAGCCAGAGCCACACTGACAGACGAAGTAATTGAGCTGCATGAGCGAATGCTGAACAGCCTTTTCAGCAAAGCCAAAAGAACACAGGCTGAGCGCCTTCAGCAGACCGGAAAGCTGATCCAGTCAAAACTGAGGCAGTATATCGATGTCGGTCAGGCGCTGTCTGATGCCCGTGATTCCGGTGGAGATCCATGGCTCGCAATAGAAAACATACTCCCATGGCATGAATTTGTCGCCAGTCTGGAGGAAACACGCCATCTCGCCAGAAAAAATAATTTTGACCCGCTGCATATTATTACCGAGAAATACAGCACATTACGGAAATATGCCCCGCGCATGTTGTCCGCTTTACAGTTAGTCGCAACCCCGGCCGCGCAACCTCTGGCTGATGCACTGGTTGTGATCAAGGAGATGTACCGGAAGCACTCACGTAAAGTTCCGGCGGCAGCGCCGCTTGAGTTTGTCCCTGAAAGCTGGCGCAAGGTGGTGATTACACCTGCGGGTATTGACCGGCAGTACTATGAATTTTGTGCGCTCAGCGAGCTTAAGGGGGCGTTGCGCTCCGGGGATATCTGGGTTAAAGGCTCGCGCCGCTACAAAAATTTTGATGATTACCTCATCCCCGAAAAGGACTTTGACAAACTCACGCCGGCCCTGCCACTGCCCGTATCTGCTGATTATCATGAGTACATTACCAGCCGTATGACCCTGCTTCAGTCCAGACTTGAAGAGGTCAATGCCATGGCTGCCCTTGGTGAACTGCCTGATGTGGAAATATCTGACAGGGGCGTAAAAGTCTCTCCGCTGGATAACTGCGTTCCGGCGCAGGTTTCACCGCTGGCAGAGCTGGTTTACAGCATGCTACCGCGACCTAAAATCACGGAAATTCTCGATGAGGTAAACAGCTGGACGACGTTTACCCGACATTTTTCGCATATAAAAAATGACATTACCCGTCCCGATACCCGACTGCTCCTCACCACCATTCTTGCGGATGGCATCAACCTTGGCCTGACCAAAATGGCAGAAGCCTGCCCCGGGAGCACCAAATCATCACTCGAAGATATTCAGGCATGGTACATCCGTGATGAAACTTATTCAGCCGCTCTTGCAGAGCTGGTAAATGCGCAGGGAAAAAGGTCTCTGGCGGCATTCTGGGGAGACGGGACAGCGTCATCATCAGACGGACAAAATTTCAGAACAGGCAGCTCAGGCCGCTACGCAGGGCAGGTTAACCCGAAATATGGGCAGGAGCCTGGACGTCAGTTTTATACCCATATATCGGATCAATACAGCCCGTTTTACACCTGCATAATCAGCCGGGTCAGGGATTCAACCCATGTTCTCGATGGCTTGCTGTACCACGAAAGCGACCTGGAAATCAGGGAGCATTACACCGATACTGCGGGTTTCACCGATCATGTCTTTGCCCTGATGCATCTGCTGGGATTTGCGTTCTGTCCACGAATCAGGGATCTCCACGACAAGAAACTGTTTATCAAAGGGAAAGCAGACCAATACCCGGCGCTTCAGTCACTGATATCAACGACCAGCCTGAATCTGAAAGAGATCGAAATTCACTGGCGTGAAGTGCTGCGTCTGGCAACCTCGATAAAGCAGGGAACCGTGACGGCATCCCTGATGCTGAAAAAGCTTGCCAGCTACCCCAAGCAAAACGGACTTGCCAAAGCACTGAGAGAAATTGGCCGTATTGAACGAACGCTGTTTATGCTCGACTGGTTCCGCGATCCGGCACTGCGTCGGCGTGTACAGGCGGGACTGAATAAAGGAGAAGCCCGTAACGCGCTGGCGCGTGCGGTATTCCTGCACCGGCTGGGTGAAATCAGGGACCGAAAACCGGAAAATCAGAGCTATCGCGCCAGTGGACTAACGCTCCTGACAGCTGCCATATCCCTGTGGAATACCGTCTATATGGAAAGAGCGGTCGATGCGCTGAAGCGTAAAGGGGTGAAGATCAACGAGCAACTGCTGTCGCATTTGTCGCCCTTAGGCTGGGAGCACATCAATCTGACAGGAGATTATATCTGGAAAAGCAACCGGATACCCGCTTCCGGTAAGTTTCGTCGGCTGAGGCCAGCTAAAGTAGAAAGGTCAAAAAACAACCTTAACGAATGGAAGGGACTTCCCCTGATTATGCGCCTGATTAACTCTTGTGCAATCATGGGGTACACATCGTCCCGGAGGAATTCGTTATGACTATCACGACTGTCGGTATCGATCTTGCTAAAAATGTGTTTGCTGTTCACGGTGTTGATCAAAATGGTAGAACTGTTCTGGTTAAGCCTAAAGTATCGCGTGCTGCACTTCCTGAGTTAATTGCAAGTTTGCCTCCCTGTGTTATCGGGATGGAAGCATGCTCCGGGGCTCACTACTGGGCAAGATTGTTTCGGCAGTATGGTCATGAGCCACGTCTGATGGCTGCTAAGTTTGTATCGCCTTATCGTATGGCCGGAAAATCAGGAAAAAATGATGCAGCTGATGCTCAGGCTATCTGTGAAGCTGTTCGTCGTCCGCATATGCGGTTCGTACCAGTGAAAGACGAAAGCCAGCAGGCCATGCAGTGTTTACATCGTACCCGTCAGGGTTTTATCGAAGAGAAAACAGCAACGTATAATCGTCTGCGAGGATTGATATCTGAATTCGGTGTCATCGCGCCACAAAGTGCTGATGCCCTGCGCCACATGGTTTCTGTGCAGAAGAGCTCTTTACCGCTTCAGGTTCAGCAATGTGTTGATGATTTGATGGAACACGTTGATCGCATTGAAGCTAACATCACTGAATATGACCGAATTTTGTCCCACATAGCCAAAACAGATCATCGCAGTCAGCGGCTGATGGAGCTAAAGGGCGTTGGTCCCACAACGGCCTGTGCACTGGTCGCCAGTATCGGTAATGCACATGATTTTAAAAATGGACGTCAACTGGCAGCCTGGCTGGGGCTGACGCCATCACAATACAGCAGCGGGGGAAAGTCGAAACTCGGCAGGATCACAAAAGCCGGTGATTCGTATCTGCGAACGCTTCTGGTTCAGGGGGCTCGTTCAGTGCTTATTGGCGCCGGGAAAAGGACTGACTCATTCAGCCGTTGGGTTTGTATGTTGGTTGAGCGCAGAGGGTACTGGCGGGCTGTTGTGGCCATCGCCGCCAAAAATGCGCGGCTGTGTTGGGCATCACTACATTACGGTGATGATTTCCGGCTGTACTCAGTCAACTAAAGCTCGAAGCTGTATAACCATCTGACCTGCAATTCGTTGATGATAAAGGGTTAGACCCCGTGAGGCCTATCTGGCTATTGTACAGGATATACGTATCCGCTTAACGAACAAGAACCTCACGCGCGTCTTTCATCAGGGCCCGAATCGATGACGATTCATCATGGCCGTTTATAGTACCGCAGTCTCTCCCCTTTATTTTTACTGAAGAGCAGACAGAAACCATAAATACCGGCTTTGACATGCCGGGGAAGTCCTTATAGTACAATAATTTTCGATATCCAAACTGACCCCTTCAACCACCCCTACACCTTTGTGGCGGCACAGACCGGCCTGGACGAGAAGACGGTGCGCGACATCTTCAACGCCCGCGCCGAGTTCCTGGGGCGCTGGCACCGCTTCGAGACGCCCCGCATCCTGGGCATTGACGAGCTATACCTGAACAAGCGCTACCGCTGCATTCTGACCAACATTGAGGAGCGAACCCTGCTCGACCTGCTGGCCACCCGCCGCCAGGACGTGGTGACCAACTACCTGATGAAGCTGAAAGACCGGCAGAAGGTCGAGATCGTCAGCATGGACATGTGGAACCCCTACCGGGCAGCGGTCAAGGCTGTGCTGCCCCAGGCCCGTATCGTGGTCGATAAGTTCCATGTGGTGCGCATGGCCAACGATGCCCTAGAGAGAGTGCGCAAGGGCCTCAGAAAGGAGCTGAAACCGTCCCAGAGCCGGACTCTCAAGGGAGACCGGAAAATCCTGCTGAAACGCGCTCACGAAGTCTCAGACCGGGAGCGCCTCATCATGGAGACCTGGACAGGCGCGTTCCCGCAACTGCTGGCCGCCTACGAGCACAAGGAGCGCTTCTACGGCATCTGGGACGCCACCACACGGCTCCAGGCAGAAGCCGCCCTGGACGAGTGGATAGCCACCATCCCGAAGGGCCAAAAGGAAGTCTGGAGCGATCTGGTCAGGGCAGTGGGAAACTGGCGCGAAGAGACCATGACCTACTTCGAGACGGACATGCCCGTCACCAACGCTTACACGGAGTCCATCAACCGACTGGCCAAGGACAAGAACCGTGAAGGGCGCGGTTACTCCTTCGAGGTGATGCGGGCACGAATGCTCTACACCACGAAGCACAAGAAGAAGGCACCGACTGCGAAGGTCTCTCCTTTCTACAAGAAAACCATCGGTTACGGACTGCCGGACTTCGCAGAGGAACTCAACTACGGAGTCGATCTATCAACCATCTGAGGGTGGTATCAGATTGATGGGGTGAAGGTGCCCCATCAACCATTAAATCCGTATACCCTAGAAAATCTTCATGATGTCAACTCCTAAGGGTCAAGGGATCGGAAAAGAGCGGACCGGAGTGGTCCGCGACGAATTTCAGGAAGAAAGGCCGGACCAGCGGTCCACGGGGCCGAGCCGATCCGCGTTCTGCACTTCCAGCACCCAGCCGGGGTACTCGCGCAGCAAGGCGCTGGCCGCATCAAGCGCGGTCAGCTCCACCTCGCTCAGCGCCAGTTCGACGGCGGCAAGATTGTCGTGCAACTGCTCCAGGCGCCGGGCGCCGACGATCACCGAGGTCACCACCGGCCGCGACAGCAGCCAGGCCAGCGCGACGCGGGCGACACTGCAGCCGTGCGCCGCAGCTATCGGTTTCATCGCCTCGACGACGTTCCAGGCCCGTTCCTTGTCGACGAACGGGAAGTCGAACTCCGAGCGACGCGCGCCTTCCGGCTTCTGGTGCTCGCGGTCGAACTTGCCCGAGAGCAGCCCGCCGGCCAGTGGACTCCACACCAGCAGCCCGATCTTCTCGGCCTGCAGCAGCGGTACGAGTTCGCGTTCGATGTCGCGCCCGGCAATCGAGTAGTACGCCTGCAGGGTATCGAAGCGGGCCAGGTTGCGCGCTTCGGAGACGCCCAGCGCGCGGGCGATCTTCCACGCCTGCCAGTTGGAGACGCCGACGTAGCGGACCTTGCCCTGGCGCACCAGGTCATCGAGCGCGCGCAGGGTTTCCTCGATAGGCGTGACCGGATCGTTGGCATGGATCTGGTAAAGGTCGATGTGATCGGTCTGCAGGCGCCGCAGGCTGGCCTCCACCGCATCGAGGATGTGGCCGCGCGAAGCGCCCACATCGTTGCGCCCGGGGCCGGTGCGGGTATAGCCCTTGGTCGCCAGCACCACATCCTTGCGGGCGATGCCGAGGTTGCGCAGCGACTGGCCAAGCACCTGCTCGCTGCTGCCGGCCGAATAGGCATCGGCGGTGTCGAAGAAGTTGATCCCGCCGTCGACGGCAGCCTTGACTATCGCGTCGGCCTCGTCCTGGCCGGCGCTGCCGATGTGCCGGAAGATGCCCTGGCCGTCGCCGAAAGTCATCGTGCCCAGGCACAGCGAAGAGACCAGCAAGCCGGTGTTCCCCAGCGTCTTGTATTCCATCGCGATGTCCTCTGTGGTGAGGGCGGCCATGGCTGCCCGGTGGGTGATGCGACGCGCGCCGGCTAGCCGGCGTGGACCGGATAATCCGTGTAGCCTGCCGTACCGCCGCCATACATGGTGGCGGGGTTCAGCGCATTGAGCGGCCAGCCGTGCGCGATGCGCGCCGGCAGATCAGGGTTGGCGATGAACGGGCGACCAAAGGCGATCAGATCGGCCAGCCCCGCCTCAAGCAGGCGCTCGCCGCGCTCGGCGGTGTAGCGACCGGCGACGATGATGCGTCCGCTGAACGTCTGGCGCAGGTCGCGACGAAAGTCCTCGGGCAGTTCCGGGGCGTTGTCCCAGTCGGCCTCGGCGATCGAGACATAGCCGATTCCCGCCTCCTCCAGCACCCTGGCGGCAGCGATGTAGGTCGCGTGCGGATCGTCCTCGACCAGGCCCAGGTAGACGCGATCCTCATCGGTCGTGGTGAACAGCGGCGAGAAGCGCACGCCCAGGCGCTGCGGGCCGACCACGCCGGCCACCGCCTGGACCACCTCGCGCAGAAAACGCAGGCGGTTGTCCAGCGAGCCACCATACTCGTCGTCGCGCTGGTTGGTACGGGCGGAGATGAACTGGTTAACTAGGTAGCCATTGGCGGCGTGGATCTCCACGCCGTCGAAGCCGGCGTCCAGCGCGTTGCGGGCAGCCTGGGCATAGAGCTGCACCAGCTCCTTGACTTCGGCGGTGCTCAGGGCGCGCGGCACTGACGGCGGCACCAGGGTACCGGCGCCGGGGGCAGTCTCTATGAACACGCTGACCCGGTCGGCCGGGATCGCAGAGGGAGCGACGGGGGCCGCGCCCCCCGGCTGCAGCGCGCTGTGGGAGACGCGACCGACGTGCCAGAGCTGGGCGAAGATGATCCCGCCTTCGGCGTGTACGGCCTCGGTGACCTTGCGCCAGCCCTCGACCTGGGCCGGGCTGTAGATGCCCGGGGTCCAGGCATAGCCCTCGCCGCGCGGCTCGATCTGGGTGCCCTCGCTGATCAGCAGGCCGGCACCGGCGCGCTGCTGGTAATAAGTGGCCATCAGCTCATTGGCGGCATTGCCGGGCTGGGTGCTGCGTTGCCGGGTCAACGGCGGCAGCACGATACGATTCTTCAGTGTGTAGCTGCCGAGTTGCAAGGGCCGGAAAAGGCTTCGGTTGCTCAAGATGTTTTCCTTCATGTTGTGAGCAGAACGGGGTTGGGCGCCGCCAATCGTTCCCGCGATGAGAGCGGGAGCGACTGGCCGCCGGCCGGCCCGCATCAGAACGGCGCGTCGATATCGACCACGTCGATCAGCTTGTGGTTGACGAACTCCTTCAGGCCCAGGCCTAGCAGCTCGCGGCCGTAGCCGGAGCGGCGCACTCCGCCGAACGGCAGGTCGGCCTTGGCCATGGTCGGGTGGTTGACGAACACCATGCCGGTGGAGATGCGCTTGGCGACTTCCGCGCCATGTTTGGCGTCGGCGGTGAACACCGAGCCACCCAGGCCGAACGGCGAGTCGTTGGCGATGGCGATCGCCTCTTCCTCATCGGCGGCGCGGTAGATCAGCGACACCGGCCCGAAGAACTCCCAGTAGTAGGCTGGGTTGTCCGGGGTCACGCCGGTGAGGATGGTCGGCTGCACGAAGGCGCCTTGGGTCGGCACCTTGGGTCCGACCTCAGTGGCGGTAGCGCCGTGGGCGACAGCTTGACGAATCTGCTCCTTGATGTCGTCGGCGGCTTTCTGCGAGGACAATGGCGCCAGGGTGGTTGCCGCATCGAAGGGGTCGCCCGCCTTGAGCGCGGCCACGCCCTCGGTGTAGCGGCGCAGGAACTCGTCGTAGATGGCCTCGACCAGGATGATGCGCTTGGAGGACACGCAGACCTGGCCGGCATTCCAGTGGCGACCGAACACCGCCCACTTCACGGTCTTGTCCAGTTCGGCGTCGGCCAGTACCACGAAGGCGTCGGCGCCCCCCAGTTCCAGCGTCGACTTCTTCAGCGCCTTGCCGGCCTGGGCGGCGACCACTGCGCCGGCACCCTCCGAGCCGGTCAAGGCCACGCCGTGCACGCGCGGATCGTTGATGATGGTCTCGATCTGCTGGCGCGTGGCGTAGAGGTTCTTGAAGGCGCCTTGCGGCAAGCCCGCGTCGAGCATCAGTTTCTCGAAGGCGTCCGCGCTCTGCGGCACGTTGGCGGCGTGCTTGAGCAACAAGGTATTGCCAGCGGCCAGCTGCGGAGCCAGGATGCGGGCGATCTGGTAGTAGGGGAAATTCCACGGCTCGATCGCCAGGATCACGCCCAGCGGCTCGTGCACCAGCAGCGCGTCGCCTTCGGCCGGATCGGCCACCGGCAATTTCTCCGGTGCCAGCAGGGCTTCGGCGTGCTTCACGTAGTACTCAAAGATGCGCGCGGACAGCTCGACCTCGGCCAGCGCTTCGGCGGTGATCTTGCCCATCTCCAGGGTCAGCAGCCCCGCATGCGCCTCGGCATTCTCGCGCAGCAGGTCGGCGGCGCGCTGCAGGATCGCACCGCGCTCTTCGAACGAGCGCTCGCGCCAGGCCAGGAAGGCTTCATGGGCGGCGCCGATGGCCTGGGAGACTTCGGCGTCGGTAGCGTCGGGGAAGGTCTTGACGACTTCGCCGGTGTAGGGGTTGGTGGTGGCGTAGGCCATAGCTATGACTCCTTGCAGCAGTGAACGAACAAGTTGCGTTCGGCTCGACACGAGCCGGACGCGGTGGGTTTCAGCGCAGGGCGAAGCCGAGCGCGTTCAGGGCCTCGCGCAGGCGGTGGCGGCCCATCAACGCTTCGGCACTGCCGACGCGCTGCAATGACGTCTGCGACCAGGGCCGGTCGTCGCGTTGCTGGTCCTGCTGGAAGCGGCGCATCAGCGGGTCGTAATGCCCCACCGCGACCGCCTCGCCCGCGGCGTCGTAGTGCTCGCGGTGCAGCACCGCCGCCTGCGCCAGGCGCGGCTTGATCTCGGCCGGGCGGGCCTGATCGGGATGGCCCACGCACATGCCGAACACCACGAAGCTGTCCTGCGGCAGGCCCAGTTCGGCGGCGGCCGCCTCCGGCTGGTTGCGCATGCCGCCGATATAGACGATGCCCAGCCCCTGGGCCTCGAAGGCGACCACGGCGTTCTGCGCGGCCAGCGCGGTGTCGACCACACCGACGGTGTAGCTCTCCAGGTAGTCGATACCGTCGGTCGCCACGCCTTGCGCGGCACCGAGCCGGCGCAGCCGCGACCAGTCGGCGACCCAGGCCAGGAACAGCGGGGCCTCGGCCACGTGCCGCTGGCCGCCTGCCAGCTCGGCCAGCCGCGCCCGCCGCGCGGGGTCGCGCACGGCGATCACGCTCCATGGCTGCAGGTTGGACGAACTGGAGGCCGATTGCGCGGCGGCGATGGCGAGTTCAAGCGCCTCGTCGTCGACCGGCTGATCGGTGTAGGCGCGCACCGAGCGGTGCGCCAGCAGCGCCGCCAGGACGGCGGGAACGGGCGGCAACGGTCGGGTGGCAACCTCCCCGTAGCGGGCCTGCCACGCAGTGGCGGGATCAATTTGTTGGGATGTCATGCCAGATTCCTGTGCGTGTGTGGGAGCGTCGACCCAGGCCGCAGGCGGCGCATCGATACCGTCGAGCAGGACCACGCGGTATTCCGCGCCCTTGAACCGGTGCGCTCGTGCCGCCTGGTAGGCGGGGCTGTGATACCAGGCGCGCGCGGCCTGCATATCGGGAAAGCGCAGGATCACGCCGCCCTCGATCGTCGGGCCTTCCAGCACTTCGAAATCGTCATAGAACGCCAACGGCGTCAGGTCGTGCCCTTCGCGCGCGGCTGGAGCTTCCTTGGCGTAGGTGTCAAGTTCGCCGGCGTCGAGGGTGCGTTCTCGCAGGAAAACCACATAAGCGGACATGTTCAGACTCCTCACAGAAGGGAAAGCAGGGCCTTGGCGGCGTCGGCGGACGAGGCCGGGTTCTGGCCGGTGACCAGCAGGCCGTCGGTCTGCACATGCGAGGCCCAGTCGGCGCCCTGGCTGTAGTGGCCGCCATTGGCCTTGAGCACGTCTTCGACCAGGAACGGCACCACCTCGGTCAGGCCGACCGCTTCCTCCTCGCTGTTGCTGAAGCCGGTCACCCGCTTGCCGGCGACCAGCGGCTTGCCGTCGACGCCCTCGGCGTGGCGCAGCACGCCCGGCGCGTGGCAGACCGCACCGACCGGCTTGCCGGCCCTGACCGCCGCCTCGATCAGGCCGATCGAGGCGGGGTCTTCGGCCAGATCCCAGAGCGGGCCGTGGCCGCCGGGGTAGAACACCGCATCGAATTCGCCGATGGCGACTTCGGACAGCTTGCGGGTGTTGGCCAGCGCCTTCATCGCGTCGGCGTCGGACTGGAAGCGGCGGGTGGCCTCAGTCTGGGCGTCGGGTTCGTCGCTCTTGGGGTCGAGAGGCGGCTGGCCGCCCCTGGGCGAGGCCAGTGTCAGGGTCGCGCCGGCATCGTGGAAGGCGTAGTAGGGTGCGGCCAGTTCCTCCAGCCAGAAACCGGTCTTCCTGCCGGTGTCGCCGAGCTGGTCGTGAGAGGTGAGGACGACGAGAATGTTTGCCATGTGGAAGTTCTCCTTGGAATGATGAAGATGGAAAGGTTCAGGCGCCGGCCACGCGCACCACGACCTTGCCGAAGTGCTTACCGGCCAGCAGGTCGATCAGCGCCTGCGGCGCGCGCTCCAACCCCTCGACGAAGTCCTCGCGGAGCTTGACCTTGCCCGCGGCGACCCAGCCGCCCATGTCGCACTGGAAGGCTGTGAAGCCGTCGGCGTAGTGATCGCTGATGATGAAGCCCTGGAGCAGCAGGCGCTTGCGCAGCACCAGGCCCAGCAGCTGCGGCATACGGTCCGGGCTGGGCGGCAGGCCGGTGTCGTTGTAATGCGCGATCAGCCCGCACACCGGCACGCGGGCGCCGACGTTGAGTCGCGGCAGCACGGCGTCGAGCACTGCACCACCGACGTTCTCGTAGTAGACGTCGATGCCCTGCGGCGTGGCGGCCGCCAGTTGCTCGGCGAAGTCAGGCGCACGGTGGTCGAGGCAGACGTCAAAGCCCAGCGCTTCCACCGCGTAGCGGCATTTCTCCTCCCCGCCGGCGATGCCGATGGCGCGCGCACCCTTGAGCCTGGCAAGCTGCCCGACCACCGAGCCGACCGCGCCGGTGGCCGAGGCGACGACCACGGTCTCGCCCGCTTGCGGCCGGCCGATGTTCAGCAGGCCGTGGTAGGCGGTGAACCCCGGCATGCCCAGCACGCTCAGCGCCAGCGAGGGCTGCGCCAGGCTGCGGTCGAGCAGGCTCAGGCCATGCCCGTCGGACAACGTGTGGCTCTGCCAGCCGGTATCGCCGAGCACCAGATCGCCGGGTTGAAAATCGGGGTGATGCGAGACCGCCACCCGGCTCACCGCGCCGCCGCTCGGCACCGCGCCCAGTTCCCACGGCGGCGCGTAGGACGGTGCATCGCTCATCCGCCCGCGCATGTACGGGTCGAGCGAGAGATAGAGCGTCTCCAACAGCAATTGACCCGCGGCGGATTGAGGCAGCGGCCCCTGCTCCAGCCGGAAGTCTTCCGGCTTCGGCTCGCCCACAGGGCGCGAGGCAAGCACGATGCGGGTCTGGGTGATCTCAGTCATGAGTGAGCTCCTTGAGGATGTGAGGTAAAGGCGGCCAAACAAAACAGATACATTGCTTGATTAGACCGGTCGTATAGCTCCCGGACAAAAAAACTGGTGTTTCAGGTGCCGACCGCAGCAGGCAGCCCCAGCAACCCACGCGTAGCGGTCAATGCGGACTCAAGAGGTACGCGGTCGCGCGTAATCTTGGCGCGCAAGCTCGCCCCTAGCCACAATTGGTACAGCGTGGTCGCCATGGCGCTGGCATCCGGCTGCGAGGCAAGGGAGCCGTCTGCTACGCCAGCCTCGATGGCACGGGTCAGGCGCGCAATGATGCGTGCAGTCCCATAATCGAGGACGGAACGCATCGCTTCGGAAAGGTCGCTGACCTCGGCGGCCAGCTTGACCGCCAGGCACTTGCCTTTCGGATCGCAGGTTGCCTGGGTCTCCAGCCAGTGCTCGAAATAGGCCATCAAGCGCTCCCCGGCCGACACGTCGGACCGAGCCAGCACGGCATCAAGCGCAGCCAGGTAATCGGTGAAATAGTTTTCCAGCAAGGCCTCACCAAACGCCTCCTTCGACCCGAAGTAATGATAGAACGAGCCCTTGGGCACGCTCGAGGCATGGAGGATTTCATTCAGGCCAACGGCACTGAAGCCCTTACCGCCAATGATGCTTTGCGCGGTAGTCAGGATGTGTTGGCGAACGTCGTTCGTAGTATTGGTCATGCGATGCAGTATATTCCAAATTAGACCAGTCGGCTAGTCCTTAAATGCTCCTGCTCCAAATCACACGCCGATCAGTGGCTAAAAATGGAACATCTCCAACCTAATGTCTTCAGTTTTGCGATATCGGGAGCCCTCTTGTTGCATGGACGCGGGATACGCGCATCGCTGTAGTGCCTGCCCCGGCGGATCCGGACACTCTGCCGCTAAGAATCGGGTTGACCCGGACTGGAACCGCCCCTTTAGCGTTTCTTGGCGGCTTGGGCATGACGTTCTGGTACCACGACTGTCTGGCGACGCGCTACCAAGGGAGCCAGGAAAATGGCCTCCGGGTTGCAGTCGCTGACCTTCCACCGCGACGGCGTGGTCGGCACCAAGGTGCTGGAGGCCGGCGGCTTCTTTGACACCGATCGCGGCGGCGGCCTGGACACCCAGCGCATGGTGGTGTGACTCAGGCCCAGGCTGCGCAGCGACATCGCAGATGACTTAAATAGGGAGAGCCAGCAAATCCCTTTGTTTGCTGATGCTCCCGCCATCAACAGCGATGGTGTCGGTTCAACGTCCCAGAGAACCGACACATGCAACCACTCAGCCACTTTCATCGCCGTCTGGCGGGCGGCGGCCTGCTGATCGCCGCCGTACTGATGAGCGGCTGCGCGACGACAACGCCTCCGCCCAAGGCCGCCCCGATCGCAAAGCCGGCGATCGCACCGACGAAGCCGAATCCGGAATTCGTGCCCGTCGTTCGCTATGGCCGTTACACGCTGGTCGAACTGGCGCCGGCATCGGCACAGCAAGACCTGTTGCTGCAGGTTGTCGATGTCTCCATTCCCGACACGCGCAGCGCGACAGTGGGCGATGCACTGCATCACGTCTTGCTGCGTTCCGGCTACCAACTTTGCCCGGTGGGCGACATCACCGCACTCAACTCATTGCCGCTGCCAGCATCCCACTATCGGCTGGGGCCGATGCTGCTTCGCGATGCCCTGCTGACGTTAGCAGGTCCTGCGTGGGATCTGAAAGTCGATGATGGCGCTCGCCGAATTTGGGGTAAGCGGATTAAATGGTTGATCTTACCTTTGCATGAGAGTGAGACAGACCGGCATCTCATCGGATTATCTGGTTGATGCTTCACCTACTGCTGGTGCATGTTTCCTTCGCTAATTCCAGCAAGAACCCCACACGCCTCAACTTCCCGGTCATCGTTGCAACTCGCTCTCAGTGAAACGAGTTGTTTCTCAAGCGCTTGCAGAGCGGTTATCTGCGACCGCACATGAGAGATGTGATCATCGAGCAAGGCGTTGACGGCGGTACAAGGCTGATGAGGGTCGTCCTGATAGCTCTGTAGTTCGTGAATCTCAGCCAGTGACAGGCCCAGGATTCTGCAGCGACGGATGAAGGCCAGCCCCTCACCATGCTTCTCGGTATAGACACGGTAACCGTTGTCCTGCCGATCAGGCGGCGGCAACAAGCCCTGCTGTTCATAGAAGCGGATCGTCTGTGTTTCGACCCCTACCAACTGCGCCAACTGACCAATGCGCATCAGCCTCCTCCCCAACGGATTCTTTACTCTATTGACCTTATAGTAGCTTTATAGTTTTAAATGGTACCACAACATTGTTCAAGTGGAGTCGTATCATGAGCAAATCCTGTGGTGGCGCCTGTGGCGGTGATGCAACGTCCGCAGCGGATACCGATATACAGGCCTCCTCCGAGGCGCCAGGGAGATGGGTCAGTGTTTATGCCGTGCCGAAGATGGACTGTCCATCAGAAGAACGAATGATTCGCCTAGCCCTGAACGGCTTTGAGGAGATTCGGGCGCTGTCCTTCGACTTGTCGAACCGCCGGCTGAAGGTCGTGCATGACGGCGAGGTCGAGCCCGTCACCTCGAAACTGAAGACCTTGGGGCTAGGCGCCTCGCTTCAGGAAACCGTCGCTGCAAATCCGGAGACCATCAAGGCCGCCGAGTTTTCGGCAGCTTCTGCTAAGCAAGAATCCGGGACCCTGCGCTGGTTGCTCGGCATCAATGCACTTCTGTTCGTGGTGGAAATGACTGCCGGTCTGATCGCCCAGTCCACCGGCCTGATTGGAGAATCCCTGGACAATTTTGCCGATGCGGCGGTGTACGGGCTTGCCCTTTATGCGGTTGGACATAGCGTGAAAATGCAGGTACGTGCCGCGCATCTTGCTGGTGTACTGCAACTGATCTTGGCTGTGGGCGTGCTCGTAGAGGTGGTGAGACGCTTTGTATTCGGTAGTGAGCCTGAATCGCTGGTGATGATGGCTATCGCATTCGTCGCATTGATTGCCAATACCAGTTGTCTGCTGCTCATATCCAAACATCGGGAAGGCGGGGCGCACATGAAGGCAAGCTGGATATTCTCGGCCAACGACGTGGTGATCAACCTGGGGGTCATCACCGCCGGCGCCCTGGTCGCGTGGACCGGTTCCAATTATCCGGATCTGATTATCGGCACCATCGCGGGGGGCATTGTACTTAACGGTGCCAGACGCATTTTGGCGTTGAAGGGTTAAATAATGCTCATTATTGGCAAAAAGCTCTCGCCGTATGCCCTATTGTCCATATCGGGCCTGCTGGCAGCGTCTGATCAGGCTGTAAAGTGGCTGGTGCAGCAATCAATGGCCTATGGCGAGTATGTTTCGGTGACCCCGTTCTTTAACTGGGTGCACCTATGGAACACCGGTGCCGCATTCAGTCTTTTTGCGAATGGTGGAGGCTGGCAGCGCTACTTTTTTATCGGAATCGCGGTAGTGGTCTCGATTTTTCTGATCAAGCTGATCCTTGAAAATCGTCATAAAGGAGAAGCCATCGCTTACAGTCTTATCCTCGGTGGCGCCATGGGCAACCTGATTGACCGGGTCTTTCGCGGCTATGTTGTGGATTCCTTTGATTTCTATTGGCGAGACTGGCATTGGCCGGCCTTCAACCTGGCTGATATTGCAATTGTCCTCGGTGCCTTACTTTTCGTTTCCAGCAGCTTGTTGGGTAAAAAAGCAAACACCAATGCCGAGCCGGATGGATCTGACTGACACCTACGCCTATACAACACCATGACCGAACTTCCCGACAACATCCTTCACCTGCCGCAATACCAAGTACTGGGCTGCAAATCAACCGACGACGAAATGCACTTCCAGGTGGACGTGCCCGATCCCATCGCCTGCGAGGAATGCGGCGTGCAGGGTGAGTTCGTACGGTTCGGCAAGCGTGACGTTCCCTATCGTGATCTGCCCATCCACGGCAAGCGGGTCACTCTCTGGGTGGTCCGCCGCCGATACACCTGCCGGGCCTGCAAGACAACATTCAGGCCCCAGCTACCGGAGATGGTGGACGGATTCCGTATGACACTGCGGCTGCATGAGTACGTGGAGAAGGAATCCTTCAACCACCCCTACACCTTTGTGGCGGCACAGACCGGCCTGGACGAGAAGACGGTGCGCGACATCTTCAACGCCCGCGCCGAGTTCCTGGGGCGCTGGCACCGCTTCGAGACGCCCCGCATCCTGGGCATTGACGAGCTATACCTGAACAAGCGCTACCGCTGCATTCTGACCAACATTGAGGAGCGAACCCTGCTCGACCTGCTGGCCACCCGCCGCCAGGACGTGGTGACCAACTACCTGATGAAGCTGAAAGACCGGCAGAAGGTCGAGATCGTCAGCATGGACATGTGGAACCCCTACCGGGCAGCGGTCAAGGCTGTGCTGCCCCAGGCCCGTATCGTGGTCGATAAGTTCCATGTGGTGCGCATGGCCAACGATGCCCTAGAGAGAGTGCGCAAGGGCCTCAGAAAGGAGCTGAAACCGTCCCAGAGCCGGACTCTCAAGGGAGACCGGAAAATCCTGCTGAAACGCGCTCACGAAGTCTCAGACCGGGAGCGCCTCATCATGGAGACCTGGACAGGCGCGTTCCCGCAACTGCTGGCCGCCTACGAGCACAAGGAGCGCTTCTACGGCATCTGGGACGCCACCACACGGCTCCAGGCAGAAGCCGCCCTGGACGAGTGGATAGCCACCATCCCGAAGGGCCAAAAGGAAGTCTGGAGCGATCTGGTCAGGGCAGTGGGAAACTGGCGCGAAGAGACCATGACCTACTTCGAGACGGACATGCCCGTCACCAACGCTTACACGGAGTCCATCAACCGACTGGCCAAGGACAAGAACCGTGAAGGGCGCGGTTACTCCTTCGAGGTGATGCGGGCACGAATGCTCTACACCACGAAGCACAAGAAGAAGGCACCGACTGCGAAGGTCTCTCCTTTCTACAAGAAAACCATCGGTTACGGACTGCCGGACTTCGCAGAGGAACTCAACTACGGAGTCGATCTATCAACCATCTGAGGGTGGTATCAGATTGATGGGGTGAAGGTGCCCCATCAACCATTAAATCCGTATACCCCATTAAATTAAGGAAGGTGCGAACAAGTTCCTGATATGAGATCATCATATTCATCCGGAGCGCATCCCAGAGGGACATCATGAGCCATCAACTCACCTTCGCCGATAGTGAATTCAGCACTAAGCGCCGTCAGACCCGAAAAGAGATTTTCCTCTCCCGCATGGAGCAGATTCTGCCATGGCAGAATATGACCGCTGTCATCGAGCCGTTTTATCCCAAGGCGGGCAATGGCCGACGGCCCTATCCGCTGGAGACCATGCTGCGTATTCACTGCATGCAGCATTGGTACAACCTGAGCGACGGTGCCATGGAAGATGCCCTGTACGAAATCGCCTCCATGCGCCTGTTTGCCCGATTATCCCTGGATAGCGCCCTGCCGGATCGCACCACCATCATGAATTTCCGCCACCTGCTCGAGCAGCATCAACTGGCCCGTCAATTGTTCAAGACCATCAATCGCTGGCTGGCCGAAGCAGGCGTCATGATGACCCAAGGCACTTTGGTGGATGCCACCATCATTGAGGCACCCAGCTCTACCAAGAACAAAGAGCAGCAACGCGATCCGGAGATGCATCAGACCAAGAAAGGCAATCAGTGGCACTTTGGCATGAAGGTCCACATTGGTGTCGATGCCAAGAGTGGCCTGACCCACAGCCTAGTCACCACCGCGGCCAACGAGCATGACCTCAATCAGCTGGGTAATCTGCTTCATGGAGAGGAGCAATTTGTCTCAGCCGATGCCGGCTACCAAGGAGCGCCACAGCGCGAGGAGCTGGCCGAGGTGGATGTGGACTGGCTGATCGCCGAGCGTCCCGGCAAGGTAAAAACCTTGAAGCAGCATCCGCGCAAGAACAAAACGGCCATCAACATCGAATACATGAAAGCCAGCATCCGTGCCAGGGTGGAGCACCCGTTTCGCATCATCAAGCGGCAGTTCGGCTTCGTGAAAGCCAGATACAAAGGGCTGCTGAAAAACGATAACCAACTGGCGATGTTATTCACCCTGGCCAACCTGTTTCGGGTGGACCAAATGATACGTCAGTGGGAGAGATCTCAGTAAAAACCGGAAATAACGCCAGAAATGGTGGAAAAAATAGCCTAAATAGGCTGATTCGATGTGTTTGCGGGAAAAAAATCGGCCCAGATCCGCGAAATTTTAATCAGCGAGTCAGCTTGGGAAGAAATGACCTGCTTATTCGCACCTTCCCTAACATTATCTTCGGTTTTCCTTGCCCACATGCGGAGGCGGTAATCTATTATGTATTCGTCATACTCTATCCACAGATGAGGTCGAATTATCTGGCCAGTTCCAGCCAACGTTACTTCTCCAACGATGCGCTGGTGCGGTATACAGAATCTATCTAGCAGGCAACTTACAACCATAGTATGACCATCACATTCGAGTGGAAGTACATCATATTTATGTAACAGCTCGCAGACATAAGCAACTTCAGGGGTTATGAACATTTACGGCCTCATATTAGACGGGGAGGGTGCTTAATTGGTCATTAAGCCTAAGTGATGATGGAGCCCAGTAGCCGGAACCGCACATCCACCGTTCACCAGGAAATGAAAAACCCTCTCTGATAAGAAACTCCCTAAGTTCGGTGCTGATGACATTCTCAACCTTTAAGATGTAGTTATTTGTCTCAGCTGCTTCTTTTAATTTCGAGAGTAACTGTCTGAAAAATCCTTTGCCTGGGGTCTTCACTGAAATGGTTGCGACTACCAGTACCGACGAACCGAGGTATGACATTTTTCCCGTCCGGGCACGGATGTATAACTCATCTACTAACTGAAGACCTTGAACCTTCATTGATTTTGAATGAAAGATGCTTTTTTTTGCTTCAACCATTAAGTGAGTGAATGATTGAAGGATCTTATTGATGTCTCTGTCATGACAACTCATATAATCACCAAATTAAATCAGCATAATAAATTGCACAGTGTATAGCGTAACTTTTCAATAAAGTTGATGCTTTGAAATAAAAGCAACAATACATAATCTTTGTGTCTTATTGGCTAAGGTTGTTATGTAATTATCAGAGGTTTTTAATCCTTTCTAAAGATGCTAGATATGCTTCATAGTTATCTCCAAATTTTTTCTTTGCCCGTCTTACTCTCATCTTTTCTGCCAGTTCACTCTTATGCTCGGTCTGGTATTTTTTATTGTTTTGGAGTTTTACACCTGCACCGGAACCGGCAGCATAATTTCTGTTTTTATCGCTAATGCACAACTTGCATTTACTTTTAAGGCCAAACTTACCCTTAAGTTCCTTACCGAATTCTTCGAAGGGTTTAACCTGATTGCATCCTTTACAGCGTTTGCACCCAGAGGGGAGATCTTCATTAGCCATGTCTAGTTCCAGTGGTTAAAGGTAATGAACTGCATTTTACTGCAAACAGGCACTTCCAACCATAAAATCGACTACTTAACCATAATTCAACATAAGGTTCATTAAGCGCACCAAGGTAAGGTGTTGATTGTTAAGGGTTTATCAGGGGGTTCTCTTGACTTGTTGGTATCCTCGGACTCAGGCTGTTACGTATCCTGTGACTAACTGAGCCCCGTCCGTGGTGACCAGTTAACAGATTCTCCAAGGAACCTTGTTAACGCTGCTTTAGCATACTGAGGCTTTGAGTAGTATCTGGGAAACCAGCCATCATAAGTTTGTGTGCCATTGCGCCGGTATTCTGGCCTGACTGACAGCTTACATCCATTACCATCAGTAGAAATACAAAAAGTGTACCCATCAACAGAATCAGAAGTAAGCAGAATGGATGTCATTGGGGATACCTCATTATTGAACTAACCAGAAACTACAATGGTGATCCGACATGGTTTCCTCGATTTTACCGACTGAGCTGTCATATAGCGATACCTTTTATTCTTAGGTTCTCTTGCAGTATTGGCTATCGATTGTCACAATTTAGTCTGGTGGCACTGGTTCATTTTTCGGGTGGTTTGTTACTTTTTCCGTTGGTGTTCCAGGGCTACCGACCTCTGCATGTACGTATACATCCCTCTTTCTCGTTTACCCCGCCAGATTTCAATCCGATAGAATCGTTCCTGTTTTACTCACTCGTAATTCACTTTTCATAGTCATTTTGTGGACATTAAACGTGCGCTACAGGTGCGCATTCCTTGCTTCAGGATGGCTTACTATCTAAAATGGCAGAGATTTTTGATACTTTTGAACATTTTAATGAGGTATATACCATGATGAACATCGCTTGTGATGACGGCTCAACGAACGTAAAACTTGCCTGGATTGAGAATGGTGAAATCAAAACTCATGTTTCGCAGAACGCCTTCCGCGAAGGCTGGGCTACTCCACTCGCATTTGGTGGTAAAACTATCTACAACTATCTCATTGATGGGCGGAAATTTACTCACGACATTGGTTCAACATCTGCAATTACAACAACGCATACCTCTTTCCAGTTCGACGCTGTAAGTCGCGTAGCAATTCATCATGCCCTTTTGACTTCCGGTCTTGAGCCACAGGATGTTGAACTTACAGTGACACTGCCGGTGGCCATGTTCTTCACGAGCGATGCGCAGTTGAACGAAGCTAATATTGAAAAGAAAAAGGCCAACGTTATGGGCCCAATAACCCTGAATAATGGCGAAACTTTTCATGTTGTAAAAGTTAACGTAATGCCTGAATCAGTACCTGCGGCTGAATATCTGATTGATCCTAAAACAACCACGCAGCTTACACGAACCCTGGTTGTCGATCTGGGGGGAACAACCCTAGACCTGGCCATCATTCAGGGGGCAATGGAGGGCATATCTGATATCTTTGGCAACAGCGATGTTGGCGTTTCACGAGTGACAAAAGCTGTTATGGCTGCGCTCCAGGATGCCCAGTCTCCAAGTAGTTATGCCATTGCGGATATCATCATTAAAAACCGTCATGATAGAGCGTTGATTGCTTCTGCGGTCAATGATCACTCTAAAATTGATGCCATCATTGACGTTATCGATTCTGAGTCGAAAAATCTGGCCGAAGCTGTTGCAGCTGATATACGTCGTCAGAACAGCGTCCACAAAATCATACTGGCCGGGGGCGGTGCTGAGCTCATCCATTCTCATATTGTCGAACTATTCCCTAAGCTGGATGTCATCAAAGCGCCTGACGCGCAGCTCGCGCTCGTCAAAGCAATGGCAAGCGTCTAAACGAGGTTATGTGATGGAAGAAGATAAACGTTTACTCGTCTGGCTCCGCCCCGGCAATAATCCAGAAGACGGTAAAGCTCTTGATATTATGGAGCGCTTACCCCGCCGATCCCGGGGGGAATTTTACCGTAAGGCACTGGTAATTGCGTCTGCCTTGCATGAGCTCGACCCTCGGTTAATAAATTTGCTGGCCGCACAAACCACGACATCGTTTAATGCCGAAACGCTGAGCAACATTCTGTCGCAAACGCTGGGCATTGCCGTTGAACGGAATTCTTCACCAGTGGAAACCCAGGCCACAGGTATCCGAGCAACAACCATCATTGATTCGGATAAGCCTGCTGAGCAGAAAGAACCAATTCCTAAACCCTCCCTGATGATGCAAACCCTCAAACGTTGAATCCGAACCGGCTACTAGTAGCCGGTTTACTCACCTTGCTCGGTTAACAAGCTGAGATAGATCCGCAACCCCTTATCCAGTGACTCTCTAATGGCATCTGCTGCTGCCCCTGCATCCCTGTTTGAAAGAGCGAGTTCAAGCGACGAGAAAAATATTGGCCATTTATCCTCCGAGTCAGATTCGAACGTGTAACTCAGAGTTGGCCACAGGTTAATCCACAGTTGGGTTACAATTTTGAAAAACTCAGGCAGACCGGCGTATATGTAAAGCTTCAGCCGCAGAGTGAGGTTTAGCTGGTGCGCCAGATAAACATCCCTACGTTCATATGCGGAACGCAGCTTTTGGCACAAAGACAGGCATTCTTCAAAGCCATTGGCATCCATTTTCAGTACGGCCTTTTCTGCCAGTTCTGGCTCAATCAATCGCCTCATAATGAACCCTGTTCCATGGCTCCAGATGACAAACATGATCTCATATCAGGGACTTGTTCGCACCTTCCCTAAAGCACTCGTATTGACCGTGGCGGCTACCACATTCTGTCTGATGACCAGCCCGGCGTTCGCGGTTGAGGAAACCACGCCGCAGAATATGACCTGTCAGGAATTTATGGATATGAACCCAAAAAGCATGACCCCGGTGGCCTTCTGGGTAGTGAATCGCAACACCGACTTTAGCGGCGGCGACTATGTTGACTGGCATGAAGTCGAGACCGTTTCGGTACCGAAAATGCTGCAGGAGTGCCACAAGAACCCCGCCGCTAAACTTGGCGATCTCAGCGCGGTCATCAAAAAATAACCCCCCCGGCATCAGGCCGGGGAAACCCGCCGCGCTGCGGCGGGTCCCGCTTTACTCATCGATACCGCATTCGCACGGCAGAAAGCGGCCGATAAGCTTGCGATACAAAAACGCCCCGATAATCGCCCCCACCACCGGCGCCAGCAGCGGCACCAGAAAGTAAGGGATCGCCAGCACACCGGTAAAGGCGATCGAGCCCCACCCGGCCAGACTGGTAAACAGTTTTGGGCCGAAGTCGCGCGCCGGATTCAGCGCAAAGCCGGTTAGCGGCCCCATCGACGCGCCGATCACGGCGATCAGCAAGCCAATCAGCAACGGCGCCAGCGGCCCGCGCGGAATTCCGTTGCCGTCGTCGGTCAGGGCCATGATCATCGCCATCAGGATTGCCGTGATGGTGGTCTCAACGGCAAACGCTTGTATAAAAGTGATATGTGGATGCGGGTACGTGGAAAAGACCCCGGCCAGGTTAAGGCTGGCGGCAGTGCCGCGCACGATATGCTGACTCTGTTCAAGATCGAGAAACAGCTGGCGATAGAGCCCATACACCAGCGCGGCGGCGCAGAAGGCCCCGGCCGTCTGGGCAACAATAAACGGCAGCACCTTGCGGCGTTCAAAACAGGCGAACAGCCACAGGGCAATGGTCACCGCCGGATTAAGGTGCGCGCCGGAGACACCGGCCGTCAGGTAGATGGCCATGGCGACGCCAAGGCCCCAGATAATACTGATCTCCCACTGACCAAAGCTGGCCCCGGCGACCCGCAGCGCAGCGACGCAGCCCGCGCCGAAGAAAATGAGCAATCCGGTGCCAAGAAACTCGGCCACGCACTGCCCGGTTAAGGTAGAAGTCTGGTTCATTATCGGCATCCTGAAATAGCACGTTAAAGAGAGAGGCTGGCGCGAGCGCCCGTTTAATTCGCCTGACCGGCCAGTAGCAGCCCGGTGGCGACCGCATTGCGCGGCCCTTCTGTTCCCCGAATATTGCCCTGCCCGGCGACTACGCCATAGTGCGACAAGGCTTCCGTGATAAGCTGCGGGATCTCAAAGTCCAGCGATGAGCCGCCCACCAGCACCACAAAGGCGATATCGCGAATGGAACCGCCGGGTGAGACCTGGCGCAGCGCGCGCAGGCAGTTGGTGACAAACACTTTCTCTTTCGCCTGCCGGCGCACGAGACGAATTTTTTCCAGCGGGCTGGCGTTATCGATCGGCACCAGTTCGCCCTCCTTGATGTACACCACTTTGGCGAACACCGCCGGGCTGAGGGCTTCCCGAAAGAACTCCACCGCGCCATTCTCGTGACGAATACTGAACAGGCTTTCCACTTTGGCCAGCGGGTATTTTTTTATCGCTTCCGCCAGCGAAAGATCCTCGAGGCCCAGCTCGGTTTTAATCAACAGGCTGACCATATTCCCCGCCCCGGCGAGATGGACCGCCGTTATCTGCCCCTCCGCGTTGACGATCGCCGCATCCGTCGAGCCGGCGCCGAGATCGAGGATCGCCAGCGGCGCCGCACAGCCGGGAGTGGTTAACGCCCCGGCGATGGCCATGTTGGCCTCCACGCCGCCCACCACCACCTCGGTCTGCAGTCGGGCGCTCAGTTCGCGGGCGATAACCTGCATTTGCAGACGGTCCGCTTTCACCATCGCCGCCATCCCGACGGCATTTTCCATGGCGCACTCGCCGGCCATCCCGCCCTGCACCTTGCGCGGAATAAACGTATCCACCGCCAGCAGATCCTGGATGTATATCGCGCTCATCTCATGGCCGGTCAGGGACGCCATTACCTTTCGCACCCGCTCCAGCATGCCGCCTGCGTGCGTGCCTGCTTCACCACGAATATCACACACGGGCGCGCAGGCGCTCATCGCCTGCATAATGGCCTGCGCGCCTTGCGCTACGTCGGCTTCACCGCCACGCTTTTCACCACGGATAAAGATCTTACCCGCCGGGATCACTCTTGATCGCACATCTCCCTGCGGGGTTTTCAGCACCACAGCGGAACGGTTGCCAATCAGCGCTCTGGCGATGGGGACAATAGTTTGTGTTTCCTCAGGGGTCAGGGCAAAGAAGGTTGCGATACCGTAAGGATTCGACAGCACCCGCACCACCTGTCCCGGGGCCGCCACTTCCACCGCCGCCAGCACGCCTTCCGGCACCTTCTCCAGTAGAGTGACTTCATCAACCACCGGTATTGGCCGATGCAGGCGATTATTCACCAGCACGCCATCATCTTTTTTCAGGATGGCCGCCACCACGTTGACGCCGCGATCCAGCGCTTCATTGATAAACCAAACCGCCTCAAGGAAATCCATCTCCTCACCCACCAACGGTATCCAGCCCTGGGCAAATCGATCCTCGCTCAACGCCGCCAACTTCTCCACGGCGATGGTGGTTCCCATGCCCACGCCAACGCCGCCGGGCGTTTGCGGGTTATGACCAATCATCGTTGATTCGGTAATGATGGTTTCAGTGATGGTTTCCATCGCCACATCGCCAATCACCGGTGCGGCCTCGTTGATGCAGATTTTTGCCACGTCCTGCAGCGACCACGGCGTTTTATCCAGCGCCTGCTGCAGGGACGCGACCACCCCGGCGATATTCTCCCGCGTGCCTTTCATCCCGGTCGTGGCGACAATCCCGCTGCCGATAAACCGGCCATCCTGCGCCAACGCCACTTCAGTGGTGGCGTTGCCGATATCGATCCCTGCAATTAACGGCATGCTGCCTCCGTCACTGACTGCCTTTACGCAGCTTATTTCTCTGCTGGTATACCTCTGCCGACTCGCGGACAAACCCGGCGTTCACCGTGGCGTGCCAGGTGTGTTCCAGTTCATCGGCAATGGCCTGCAACTCGGCGAACGAAGAACGAAACGGCCTCAGTGCGTTGTAGATCTCCAGAATGCGGGCATCCGGGATCGCAATCAGTTCTGCCGCACGACGAAAATTGCGCGCCACGGCATGACGCTGCATCTGCTCGGCAATCTGCGCCTGGTACTCCAGCGTTTGCTGAGAAATACGCACATCCTGCGGCCCTACGCGGCCCGCCAGCACATTCTCAAGGGTAATGTCGGTTAGCGGCTTGCCGCCAGGCGTCCGGATTTTCTCCGGGCAGCGGGTGGCTAATGGGTAATCCTGCGCGGTCATGATGTTGTCGTTCATGGTCATTCCCTTACCAGTGCAATATGCAACGTGACAGGCGCAGCATCCTGCACCACGTGTTTGGTTTCTTTGATGTGAAACAGCGCGGCCTTGGCCATAAATTTAGGGCGCACCATCTGGTCATTGACCACTGGCACCGGCGAAGGCGACTCTTTGCGTGCATAGCGTGCGGCGTTTTTACCAATCTGACGATAGGTTTCCAGCGTCAGCAGCGGAGCCTGAGAAAACAGTTCCAGGTTACTTAGCGGCAGCAGATCGCGCTGATGAATCACCGTGGTTCCTTTCGACTGGATACCAATCCCAATGCCTGAGCCGCTGAGATTTGCCGCATCCCATGCCATAAAAGAAACATCTGAGGTGCGCAGGATCCTCACTACTCGCGCATGCAGCCCCTCTTCTTCGATGCCAGCAACCAGCTCTTTCAAAATCGCGTTGTGCGGCATATCAATCAAGGTTTTATGCTGATACTTATCAAAGGCCGGGCCGACGCCTATCACGACTTCATCCACGCGTTCGTCCGCTTTAGCCGCCTCGCCTTCGCTCACCTGTAAGATGAAAACCGGCTTACGTTCAGTTGTGCATTCCACTGTGTACCGCCTTATTCGATCGAGCCGGGCTGAACCACGCCCGCAATATTTTTAATTTCCGCCCAGCGTTCGGCACTGATGCGATAGCCGGTACCAGGTCCCTGATAATCATTGATGTCGTTGACGGCGCTGACGACGTCGAACTGGCGATCCAGAATAGCCGACGTTTGCAGGTAATCACCGGTAACACGCTGTCTCAGCATATTGAGGATGTTACTGGCGATATCTTCGAAACCGCTACGGCTTAGTGCGCCGACGATATCCAGCCCGGTGATATTGCGCTTCATCATCTCTTCCACGGCGGCCAGATCTTCCACCACATTGCGCGCGGGCATATCTTTGCTGCCGTGAGCATAAGTAGCAGCTTCGACTTCTTCATCGCTAATCAGCGGCAGGCCCAGTTCGCGGAACACTGCCTGAATGGCGCGTGCCGCCTTGTTGCGGATGGCGATGGTTTCTTCTTCGGTTACAGGACGCAGACCACCATCAACCATCAGATCGCGTTGCAGAATGTTGTAATCATCGAAGTCTTCCGCGTCGAAGTTCGACCCGGCAAACATGTTGTCGTAGTTCGGTACGGCGCTATAGCCGGAGAAGATAAAGTCGGTGCCGGGAAGCATTTGCATCAGGGTACGGGCGGTACGGCGAATATCAGAGTGGGAAAAGGTCTGGTCATTGGCGGAGGCCACTTCAAGGTCGAGCATTGAGGCAATCAGGTTTTCCGCCAGCACCGCGCGGATCCCCGACGGCACCGCGCCGGTCATGCCAATACAGCTGACCGCACCGTTTTGCAGCCCCTGTACGCCCGCGCCTTTGGTGATAAAGATGCAGCGCGACTCCAGATAGAGCATCGATTTACTCTCGGAATAGCCCATCAGCGCTTCCGAACCGGTGCCAGAGGTGTAACGCATTTTCAGTCCGCGAGACGCATAGGCCGAGGCGAGAAACGCTTTGGACCACGGCGTATCATCGCCGTCGGTAAACACAGACTCTGTACCGTATACCGACACGGTTTCGGCGTAGCTGGTTAACCCGCGCATCCCCAGCTCCAGCTCAGTCGCCTCCTCAACGGAACATTGCGTCAGCACGCCGGGGCGACCGCACTGGGAACCGACCAGCAGCGCCAGGGCGTTAAACGGCGCATAGCGGGCGATCCCGACCGTCGTTTCCTGTTCTGAAAAACCACGGATCCCCGCTTCAGCCGCATCGGCGGCAATCTGTACCGGGTTGTCTTTCAGGTTGGTGACATGGCACTGGTTGGACGGCGTGCGTCTGGCGCGCATTTTTTGCAGCGCCATCATCATTTCCACCACGTTCATTTGCGCCATCACCTCCACCGCTTTCGCCGGGGTGATAGCGGTGGTAATAGCAACAATCTCTTCCCGGCTGACGTGGATATCCACCAGCATTCTGGCGATCTCCAGCGCGTCGAGCCGCATGGCGCGTTCAGTTTCAGCCACGTTAATCGCGTAGTCGGCAATAAAACGGTCAATCATGTCGAACTCGGCGCGGCTCTTGCCGTCCAGCTCAACAATACGACCATTCTCTACCTTCACCGACGAAGCCGGATCGTAGGGGCTTTCCATGGCGATCAGTCCCTCTTCAGGCCATTCGCCAATCAGCCCATCCTGATTTACAGGGCGCTTCGCAAGCACTTCGAATCGTTTTGATCTTCTCATAGTTTATGGACTCAAAAGATAAAAAATAGGGACGCCGGGCCGTATTGCCGGGGACACACCTCCCGGCATTCGCCTTTCATCAGCAATGGCCGAACTCTAAATGAGCACAGCAATAAAAAAATAAAATTAATTTCGTTCCAATTTGGCACGTAATAAAAATTCATCGTTCCATATTGAAACGGTTCTCAGGAATATTCGTAGCGAATTGTGACGAAGTTAAATGATCATTATCAATAAACACTAATACACAAAATTAAATTAATACTTTTTAAATTTTCACCCTATTGACTTAATAACGCGCGGCGAGAAAATAAAGCCAAACCCAATGATAAAAAATAGCTGTATCGCGATATTTTCGTGACATCAGCCCTACAACATTTTCAGGAGAGACTGTGAATAAGAGCCAACCAATCGCCACCATTACGCTGGCGGCGGCGAAAAAAATGGCGCAGGCCGTCGAGGCTAAAGCGCTTGAGATCAACGTGCCGGTGGTCTTTTCCGTGGTGGATCGCGGCGGCAACACGCTGCTGATGCAACGCATGGACGACGCGTTCGTCACCAGCTGTGATATTTCTCTTAATAAAGCGTATACCGCCTGCTGTCTGCGGCAGGGGACCCATGAAATTACCGACGCGGTACAACCGGGTGCGTCACTATATGGTTTACAGCTAACGAATCAACAGCGGATCGTTATTTTTGGTGGCGGCTTACCTGTCATGTTAAACGATAAATTAATCGGTGCTGTCGGCGTAAGTGGCGGTACTGTCGAACAAGACATGTTATTAGCGCAAACCGCACTGAATTGTTTCTCTGAATTATAATTTAAATCTAAGAAGGTAAATTATGAGCTATCGTATGTTTGATTACCTGGTGCCAAATGTGAACTTTTTTGGCCCGAATGCTATTTCCGTCGTGGGCGAACGCTGCAAACTGTTGGGCGGTAAAAAAGCGCTGCTGGTGACTGATAAAGGTCTGCGAGCCATTAAGGACGGCGCGGTTGATAAAACCCTCGAACATCTGCGTGAAGCCGGTATTGACGTGGTGGTGTTTGACGGCGTCGAGCCAAACCCTAAAGACACCAACGTGCGCGACGGCCTGGACGTTTTTCGTAAAGAGCAATGCGATATCATCGTTACCGTCGGCGGTGGTAGCCCGCATGACTGCGGTAAAGGCATCGGTATCGCGGCGACGCACGAAGGCGATCTCTATAGCTATGCCGGGATTGAAACCCTGACCAATCCGCTGCCGCCGATCGTCGCGGTGAATACCACCGCCGGTACCGCCAGCGAAGTCACCCGTCACTGCGTGCTGACCAATACCAAAACCAAAGTGAAGTTTGTGATTGTCAGTTGGCGCAACCTGCCGTCGGTTTCCATTAATGACCCACTGCTGATGCTCGGCAAACCTGCGCCACTGACTGCGGCAACAGGAATGGACGCCCTGACCCACGCCGTTGAGGCCTATATTTCAAAAGATGCCAACCCGGTTACCGACGCCGCCGCTATCCAGGCAATTCGTCTGATCGCCCGCAACTTACGCCAGGCCGTAGCACTGGGCAGCAACCTGAAAGCTCGCGAGAATATGGCCTATGCCTCTTTGCTGGCGGGTATGGCCTTCAACAACGCCAACCTTGGCTACGTTCACGCGATGGCGCATCAGCTTGGCGGTCTGTACGACATGCCGCACGGCGTAGCAAATGCCGTCCTGCTGCCGCACGTGGCGCGCTATAACCTGATCGCTAATCCGGAGAAATTTGCCGACATCGCGGAGTTTATGGGTGAGAACACTGACGGTCTGTCCACCATGGATGCTGCCGAGCTGGCGATTCGCGCCATCGCTCGCCTGTCAGCCGATATCGGTATTCCGCAGCATCTGCGCGAGCTGGGCGTCAAAGAAGCCGATTTCCCGTATATGGCGGAAATGGCGCTGAAAGACGGCAATGCCTTCTCCAACCCGCGTAAAGGTAACGAGAAAGAAATTGCCGGGATCTTCCGTCAGGCATTCTGATCAATAAGGGGGCGCAATGTCACTTTCATCACCGGGCGTACATCTGTTTTATCACTCACGCTGGCAGGATACGCGCGTGCTTGATGAACTATGCTGGGGGCTGGAAGAGCAAGGCGTCCCTTGCCGGACAATCTGTTGCGACGAGCATGACTGCGCGCTGGCCCTCAGCAAGCTGGCGGCTAAAAGCTCAACGCTACGCGTGGGTCTCGGCCTCAGCGCCAGTGGTGATATTGCCCTAACCCACGCCCAGCTACCCGAGGATCGGGCGCTGGTCTGCGGGCATATCGCCGCTGGGATAGCCAGCATCCGCACGCTCGGCGCCAATGCGGGCCAACTGGTCAAAGTGCTTCCCTTCAGCGAGATAAAATAAATGTATCGCATCTATACCCGAACCGGTGATAAAGGCACGACCGCGCTATTTGGCGGCAGCCGTATCGACAAAGACGACATCCGCGTTAACGCCTATGGTACGGTGGATGAACTGATTTCCCAGCTTGGCGTCTGCTATGCCAGCTCGCGCCAGGCAGAATTACGCCAGGATCTGCATGCCATCCAGAAGATGCTGTTTGTGCTGGGGGCGGAACTCGCCAGCGATGAGAAAGGTCTCGCCCGCTTAACGCAGACGATTAACGCCGAGGATATTCAGGCGCTGGAGCAACTTATTGATCGCAATATGGCGCAGAGCGGCCCCCTGAAAGAATTTGTCATTCCGGGGAAAAATCTGGCATCGGCACAACTACACGTGGCGCGCACCCTGGCACGGCGGCTGGAGCGGATCCTCATCGCGATGGACAAAAAGCTGACGTTACGCGATGAACCCAGGCGTTATATCAACCGGCTGTCGGATGCGCTGTTCTCCATGGCCAGAATCGAAGAAACTACTCCAGATGTTTGCGCTTAAACTGGCTGGCGTCGATGTCGTACTGCTTCATCTTACGCCACAAGGTGGTGCGACCAATATTCAGCAGTTGCGACATCTCCTGTACTCGCCCACTGGTGACACGGGCGGCATGGATAATCGCCTCTTTTTCGATAGCGGTAAACGTCAGGCTGGCTGGCAGCAGGGAAGACGCGGTCTCCAGACCGGGACGCTCGGCAAACAGATAATCAGGTAAATTACTCAGCCGGATATGCCCGTTATCGCTACTGATAGCGATGTTTTCGATAATGCTGTTCAGCTCGAAATCATTGCCCGGCCACGAATAAGCCACCAGTTGTGCCAGCGCGTCGTCGTCGATCTTCAGGCTGGATGAGAAGCGTTTTTTCAGGCTATTCAGTCGCGTATAAATCAGCGAGGGAATACTGTTACGCCGCGCCCGTAGCGGCGGGATAACAATCTCAAAAGAGTGCAGCGCGTAATACAGTTGGCGGCTAAAGCGGTTTTGCTCCACCAGATTAGCGAGATCAACCGTAGTGGTGGCGATCACTTTCACATCCACCGGAATCAGCCGACGGGCATCAAGACGGGTTAATACTCCCTGCTTAATCACCTGTAACAGCGCGGATTGCAGCTCCGGTGCCAGATATTCAATTTTCTCCAGAAACAGCGTGCCGCCGTTCGCCAGCTCAAGGCGGCTCAACCGACCATTTTCATCATCGGTAGGCGCACTGCCCATAAAATCCTGCCCCAGCACGCTGTTGGCATACAGCTGACAGTTCACGGCAATATACGGTCCGCTGGCGCGTTCGCTTTCATTGTGAATGGCCTGGCTCAGCAGCTCTTTCCCTACGCCCTCTTCCCCACACAGCAGGATCGGGAAACTCCCCCTTGCCGCCTGGCGACCAAAATGGATCAAGCGTCGGGTTTCCGGATCGTCCGTCGACATCTGCTCAAAGGTGTGGCTCACCTTACCAAGCTGGCTGGTCATCAGCTGACGCATTTGCTCCACCGGGTGCAGCAGCAGGATAAAGCTGTTGCCCTGCTCCTCAACAATCGGCTTCAGGGTGATAACAGCATCAACAAACTGGTGCTGGCTTTCAAAAGTGACTTCGACGTGATTCAGACCGCGGGCATGTTTAATTGCCCGACGCAGCAGCATGGGCATATTGAGCAGGTCGTGAATGTTTTTGCCCTGGCTGGCCTGCGCGTCGAGATGCAAAAGCAGCGCCGCGCGCGCATTGAGGAACTGCAACACCCCCTGCTCATTCCAGGCCATCACGCCATCATCCATGCTCTCCAGCAGCCCGTACATCTGGTTCAGATGGCGGTTGGATTCTGCCAGCAGGCTGTCGGTCAGCAATGAATTGCCGACTTCTCTGGCAATCGCCAGCGTCAGGGATAAATCAGAAACGGACTCATGTTCTACCAGACAGCACAATGAGATGGAGCCAAACAGATGCCCATGGTTATCGAACACCGGCGTCGAGCAGAACGACCACGGATGCAACGCCTGTTTAAAGTGCTGAGCGCCAGAGGTTTTTGTCGGCTGCCCCGGCATCGTCGCCAGCGACAGCGCACAACTGCCGATAATGCTTTCCGCGCAATAGCTGCCGTCGCGAAATCCAAGCTCCGCCAGCTGTTCTATCGTCTGCGGATCGCCGCAACGGCTGAGAATACAGGCTGATTCATCCAGAATCAGCAGTGCGCACGGACGACCGTCCATAAACTCCCAGGCATCTTCCAGCGCGGCCTGCGCAATCGTCAGCAGCGCCGTCTTGCGACGACAAATCGACTCAAAGGTCAGCCCTTGCGCCTGATGCGGCGCCTGCCAGGTTTCCCGCTGCATAAACTTGCTGCAACGATGCCAGGACTGGGCGAGAACCGAAGAGACTTCCTGCCCGATGCTATGCGTGTGCGCCGTCATATCCCTTTCCGCTGTTTTGCCATAGACAACCCCTCCGGCAGAGACTGTCAGAGGGGGAGAAGATGCTGGGTAAATTTACCTGTGCCCGATTAACGCGCCAGCCACTGCTGTCCCAGCAGGTCTGCCGTCAAAATAGCGGCATGTACGCTTTCAGGCGTCACCGGGAACGGCATATTGTGAATAGTTTCACCTTCTGCGCAGGTGGCTTTAGCCACGGCCATAATCTTGCCGTCAATGTCGTCTTTCACACCCATTTCCGCTAACGTTACCGGCAGGCCCACTTTCTGACAGAAATTCAGCACGGTTTCGATCTCTTCCATCGGGCTGTTCTGCAGCACCAGCTGCGCCAGCGTACCAAAGGCGACTTTTTCACCGTGGTACAGATGGTGGCACTCTTCCAGAATCGTAAAGCCGTTATGGATGGCATGTGCCCCCGCAAGGCCGCTGCTTTCAAAGCCGATACCGCTGAGGTAGGTGTTGGCTTCGACAATACGTTCCAGCGCATCGGTCACCACGCCAGCCTGGGCGGCTAAGCGTGCCTTTTCGCCTTCCGCCAGCAGGGTATCATAGCACAGGCGCGCCAGGCTCAGCGCCGCCACGGTGGACTGCCCGCCCGCCATGCTGGTCGCCCGAGCGTCATAACAGGCTTTCGCTTCAAACCAGGTCGAGAGCGCATCGCCCATCCCGGCCACCAGCAGACGTACCGGCGCTTTGGCAATAATTGCGGTATCCATCACCACCATATCCGGGTTTTTCGGGTAGATCAGATACTCTTCAAACTCACCCGCTTCGGTATAGATAACGGACAGCGCGCTGGTTGGCGCATCGGTTGAGGCGATGGTCGGGATCACCACTACCGGCAGCTTCTGGTAATAACCAATTGCTTTGGCGGTATCTAACGTTTTCCCACCGCCAATCCCAACCACGCCGCGGCAACCGTGTTTTTTCAGAATGGCAATCAGGCGATTAATTTCAACATGGCTGCATTCACCGTTGAAGCGTTCCGCGTGGCAGCTAATGTCATGGCTGTGCAGGCCATTGAGTACCTTTTCTCCCGCCAGCTTCATGACGAAGTCGTCCGCAATCACGAAAAAGCTGTCCGCCAGATTTTTAGCGTATTGACCAAATAAGGTAGAAGCGTCAGGACCCTGGAGATATTTGGCTGGAGATTGAATAACTTTTAGCATTCCTTTCATCCTCAAATAAGTACATGTTTTTACATGGTGAGCCCTGGCGTTAACCCGTTTAGCCTGATGTTGACGGCGAAAGCGGACGTACCGGAGCGATGTAATAACTGTATGGCGAGGCGTGTACAAAAAAATCTTTCGTCATTTTGTTCTGATATGGAACAGATAAAAATGACATGCGTTTCATATTGGAACGCTTAACCACAAAAATAATGAGATTTGCGATCTCGATCCGTTCCGTTACCGCGAAATTACCGACAAACACGATGATAAATTTCCCCAATTACGCGCCATCCTGGGTAAAGCCCCGCAAAAAAGACTGACTGCGCCGTGTGGCCTGCTCTGATCGCAGGAGGAAAAAGTCGAGCGAGTTCGCTTTGTGATGATTTCTCGCCTAATTAAGTTTCATTTCGGAACAAAAAACAGCAATCACGTTTCGTAATGAAACTCATTTTCGTGTTGTTTTTTTCCATGCTGACTTCGCCAGAATCTCTCTATCGCCTCCGCACCATGAACATGCATTCGGGGGTTTGTCTTACACTCAACCTCGAGGAGCCGTTATGTCTCAATTCTTTTTTAATCAACGCACCCATCTCGTTAGCGACGTGATCGACGGTACAATTATCACCAGCCCGTGGAATAACCTGGCGCGTCTGGAGAGCGATCCGGCCATTCGCATCGTGGTTCGCCGCGACCTTAACAAAAATAACGTGGCGGTGATCTCCGGCGGCGGTTCAGGACACGAACCCGCGCACGTTGGGTTTATTTGCGACGGCAGATCGATTCAAAGGTCAGCCCCTGCGCCTGATGCGGCGCCTGCCAGGTTTCACGCTGCATAAATTTGCTGCAGCGATGCCACGACTGGCTGATAACGGCTGAAACTTCATTTTCCGCACCCTGAGTCTGAGCTGTCATATCCCTTTTCCGCTGGAGTTAACACAGTTAAAACGACAAAACCCTCCGGCAGCGGCTGCCGGAGGGAGGAGTTGATGCCGCAATGCGCCGCGGCATAGAACCTTGTGAAAGACTTAACGCGCCAGCCACTGCTGCCCAAGCAGGTCCGCGGTAAGGATGGCGGCGTAGACGCTATCCGCGGTGACCGGGAACGGCATATTGTGGATGGTTTCGCCTTCCGCGCAGGTGGCTTTCGCCACCGCGTGGATTTTGCTTTCGATACCCTCTTTCACGCCCATCTGGGCAAGGGTGATCGGCAGGCCGACTTTTTCACAGAAGCCCATCACGGTTTCGATCTCTTCCAGCGGGCTATTTTGCAGTACCAGCTGCGCCAGGGTGCCGAAAGCGACTTTTTCGCCGTGATACAGATGGTGGCACTCTTCAAGGATGGTGAAACCGTTGTGAATCGCGTGCGCGCCGGCCAGGCCGCTGCTCTCAAAACCGATACCGCTCAGATAGGTGTTGGCTTCGACAATACGCTCCAGCGCATCGGTCACCACTCCAGCCTGAGCCGCCAGGCGTGCTTTTTCGCCTTCCGCCAGCAGCGTATCATAGCACAGGCGCGCCAGGCTCAAGGCCGCCGCCGTGGACTGCCCGCCCGCCATGCTGGTGGCTCGCGCATCGAAGCAGGCCTTGGCTTCAAACCAGGTGGAGAGCGCATCGCCCATCCCGGCCACCAGCAAGCGTACCGGCGCTTTGGCGATAATCGCCGTGTCCATCACCACCATATCCGGGTTTTTCGGGTAGATCAGATACTCTTCAAACTCGCCCGCCTCGGTGTAGATAACCGACAGCGCGCTGGTCGGCGCATCGGTTGAGGCAATTGTCGGGATCACCACCACCGGCAGCTTCTGGTAATAGCCGATCGCCTTCGCTGTATCGAGGGTTTTCCCGCCGCCGATACCCACCACGCCGCGGCAGCCGTGCTGCTTAAGAATGGCGATCAGGCGGTTGATTTCCGCATGGCTGCACTCGCCGTTAAACCGTTCCGCATGGCAGCTAATATTGTGGCTATGCAGGCCGTTCAATACTTTGTCGCCCGCCAACTTCATCACGAAGTCATCGGCGATAACAAAAAAGCTGTCGGCCAGGTTTTTAGCGTATTCGCCAAACAGCATGGCGGCATCAGGTCCCTGGAGATATTTGGCTGGAGATTGAATAACTTTTAGCATTCCTTTCACCCTCAAATAAGTGCGTATGTTGACACGTGAGCCCAGGCCGTCATGCCGCGGCGCCTGATATCAATGGCGCTTACAGCCACGCTGCCGGAGCGATGCATCCACTGTAGGGCGAGCCGCGGCGAAAAAAATTTTCCCTTTTTTGTTCTGTTCTGAAACAGATAAAAAAATAATGCGTTTCACATTGAAACAATGTGACTGAGAAAGCGATGGGATTGCGATCGCGATCGGATCATTTTGGCAAAAAAGCCGCTATCGTCTCCCCTCTTTAACGCAGAAAATCGCCTCAATGCGGCACAATGGCGAAAAAAATCATCCTTGCCCCATTTCTGATAGCAGAAAAAAACGGACAAATTATTAGCGCTGGCTCGCATTTCTCCTGTTTATCGGCAATTAATGTTCCATAAAGGAACAAAAATTCTTTTCTACGTTCCGTTATGGAACCAATTTTGACGGCATTTTATTTTGCGCCCGCTCAGCCAGAATCACTACATCGCCGGGCTACCCTTATAGACAGGCGACCTCCCCCTACCCTACGGAGCATAAACAATGAAAAAACTGATTAACCGTGTGGAAGATGTACTGAGTGAACAGCTTATCGGCCTGGCGAAGGCGCATCCTGAACTGACGCTGCACCAGGACCCGGTCTATGTCACCCGCGCTGATGCACCGGTCGCCGGCAAAGTGGCGCTGCTCTCCGGCGGCGGCAGCGGACACGAACCGATGCACTGCGGCTACATCGGCCAGGGCATGCTCTCCGGCGCCTGTCCGGGGGAAATTTTCACCTCGCCGACGCCGGACAAAATGTTCGAATGCGCGATGCAGATTGACGGCGGCGAAGGCGTCCTGCTGATTATCAAAAACTATACCGGCGACATCCTGAATTTTGAGACCGCCACCGAGCTGCTGCACGAAAGTGGCGTTAAGGTTACCACCGTCGTGGTGGATGACGACGTGGCGGTAAAAGACAGCCTCTATACCGCCGGACGCCGCGGCGTCGCCAATACCGTGCTGATTGAAAAACTGGTCGGCGCCGCCGCCGAACGCGGCGACTCGCTGGAAGCCTGCGCTGAACTGGGCCGCCGTTTAAATAACCTTGGTCACTCGATTGGCATCGCGCTGGGCGCCTGCACCGTACCGGCCGCCGGACAGCCCTCCTTTACCCTGAAAGATGATGAGATGGAGTTCGGCGTCGGCATCCATGGCGAGCCGGGTATCGACCGCCGCCGCTTCAGCTCGCTCGACCAAACCGTCGATGAGATGGTCGATACCCTGCTGGAAAACGGCGCATACAGCCGCACGCTGCGCCAGTGGGATAACGTCAAGGGAGCGTGGCAGGAAGTGAAACAGAGCAAAACCGCGCTGCAAAACGGCGATCGGGTTATCGCGCTGGCCAATAACCTCGGCGCCACCCCGCTTTCCGAACTGTACGGCGTTTACAACCGCCTTGCCCAGCGCTGCGAAGCGTCCGGCATTGTGATTGAACGCAACCTCATCGGCAGCTACTGCACCTCGCTGGATATGGCGGGTTTCTCCATCACCCTGCTGAAAGCGGATGATGACACACTGGCGTTATGGGACGCCCCGGTCCATACCCCAGCGCTGAACTGGGGAAAATAAGGAGCACGACATGTCACTGAACAGAACGCAAATCGTCGACTGGCTGTACCGCTGTGGCGACATTTTCACCAAACAGAGCGATTTTCTCACCGGCCTTGATAAAGAGATCGGCGACGCCGACCACGGCCTCAATATGCATCGCGGCTTCAGCAAAGTGGTCGAAAAGCTGCCGTCGATCGCCGATAAAGACATCGGTTTTATTCTCAAGAATACCGGGATGACGCTGCTTTCCAACGTCGGCGGCGCCAGCGGCCCGCTGTTCGGCACCTTCTTTATCCGCGCCGCCCAGGTCACCCAGGCGCATCAGAGCCTGACCCTCGACGAGCTTTATCAGATGATCCGCGAAGGCGCGGACGGCGTCGTCAACCGTGGTAAAGCGGAGCCGGGCGATAAGACGATGTGCGACGTCTGGCTGCCGGTGGTGGAATCCCTGCGTCATTCCAGCGAGCAACATCTGTCTATCCCTGCCGCGCTGGATGCCGCCTGCGAAGTGGCCGAGCGCGCCGCCCACGCCACCATCACCATGCAGGCGCGTAAAGGCCGCGCCAGCTATCTCGGCGAGCGCAGCATCGGGCATCAGGATCCCGGCGCGACCTCGGTGCTGTTTATGGTTCAGATGCTGGCTGCCGCCGCCAAAGAGTAAGGAAATCGCGATGGTAAACCTGGTTATTGTTTCTCATAGCGCCCGGCTGGGCGAAGGTGTCGGAGAACTGGCCCGGCAGATGTTAATGAACGATGGCTGTAAGCTGGCGATCGCCGCCGGGATCGACGATCCCGACAGCCCGATCGGCACCGATCCGATTAAAGTCATGGAGGCGATCGAATCCGTCGCCGATACCGACCATGTTCTGGTGATGATGGATATCGGCAGCGCCCTGCTCAGCGCCGAAACCGCCCTCGATCTGCTCGATCCGGCGATGGCGGCAAAGGTGCGGCTGTGCGCCGCGCCGCTGGTCGAAGGGACGCTGGCGGCCACCGTCAGCGCCGCCTCCGGCGCCGGGATCGACAAAGTTATCGCCGATGCCATGAACGCCCTGGAAGCCAAGCGGGTTCAGCTGGGTTTACCTTCGCACACGCCTGACGCCGCCGCCCCAACGCTTGCTGACGACGGCGATGCTAAATCGGTTTCAGTCATTATTAACAATCACAACGGCCTGCACGTGCGTCCGGCATCAAAGCTGGTCGCCGCGCTGGCGGGTTTTAACGCCGACCTGGTGCTGGAGAAAAACGGCAAATGCGTCACCCCGGACAGTCTGAATCAAATCGCTCTGCTACAGGTGCGCCGCCACGATAAGCTGCGCCTGCTGGCCCGCGGTCCGGACGCCGATGCGGCGCTGGCGGCGTTTCAGGCGCTGGCCGCCGATAACTTCGGCGAGTCGCCGGAGGCGCAGCCGACAGCGGAACCCGCCATACCTGCGCGTGTTGAAGGCGCCGCGATGATTTATCCGCAGGCGCCGATCCAACCGGCGCTCCCCGCCGCCGCCGACATCGCCCGCGAGCAGCAGCGCCTGCGCCAGGCGATCGACCAGACGCTGGCCGATCTCAATGCGCTCACCGAGCTGGCGGAACACAAATTTAACGCCGATATCGCGGCGATCTTCGCCGGTCATCACACCTTGCTCGACGATGAAGATCTGTTTGATGCCGCCAACGATCGCCTGCTCACCGAACAGTGCTCGGCGGAATGGGCGTGGCATCAAGTGCTGATGGAGCTCAGCCAGCAGTATCGTCAGCTGGATGACGCCTATCTGCAGGCCCGTTATATCGATGTCGACGATATTCTGCAGCGCACGCTGCGCCATCTGCAGGGTATTAAGGAGACGCTGCCATTCGCCAGTGAGCCGACGATTATTATCGCCGACAATATTTATCCCTCGACTGTACTCCAACTGGATGCCAGCAAGGTCACCGGCCTGTGCCTGCGCGACGGCAGCGAACAGGCCCACGGCGCGATTATCGCCCGCGCGGCGGGGATCGCCTGGCTATGCCAGCAGGGCGAAGCGCTGAATGATATTCAGCCTGGCGAAGCCATCACGCTCGATATGCGTCTGCAACGTCTTATTCGTCGCTAAATCCACTTTGACCGTTACCACTCCGGGGGCCCGCCTCCGGAGGGTGAGTTTTCGCTTACTGATCAGGAACCACTATGTCTCAATTCTTTTTTAACCAGCGCGCCAGCCTCGTTAACGACGTGATCGAGGGAACCATTATTGCCAGCCCGTGGAACAACCTCGCCCGCCTGGAGAGCGACCCGGCGATCCGTGTAGTGGTACGCCGCGATCTGAATAAAAACAACGTGGCGGTGATTTCCGGCGGCGGCTCCGGCCATGAACCGGCGCACGTCGGCTTTATTGGTAAAGGCATGCTGACCGCCGCGGTCTGCGGCGATCTGTTCGCCTCGCCGAGCGTCGATGCGGTACTCACCGCGATTCAGGCGGTGACCGGCGAGGCGGGCTGTCTGCTGATCGTTAAAAACTACACCGGCGATCGGCTTAACTTCGGCCTCGCGGCGGAGAAAGCGCGCCGTCTTGGCTATAACGTAGAGATGCTGATCGTCGGCGACGATATTTCGCTGCCGGATAACAAACAGCCGCGCGGTATCGCCGGGACTATTCTTGTGCATAAGGTGGCGGGTTATTTCGCCGAGCGCGGCTTCAACCTCGCCACCGTCCTGCGTGAAGCGCAATACGCCGCCAACCATACCGCCAGCATCGGGGTGGCGCTGGCCAGCTGTCACCTGCCGCAGGAAGCGGAAAGCGCGCCGCGCCATCAGCCCGGCCACGCCGAGCTGGGGATGGGCATCCACGGCGAACCGGGAGCCTCGACGATCGCGACCCATAACAGCGCGGAAATCATGCAGATTATGGTAGAGAAGCTGACCGCCGCCCTACCTGAAACCGGCCGCCTGGCGGTGATGCTCAATAATCTCGGCGGCGTGTCGGTGGCCGAGATGGCGATTCTGACCCGCGAGCTGGCCAACACCCCACTCCATGCGCGCGTTGACTGGTTGATTGGCCCGGCTTCGCTGGTAACGGCGCTGGATATGAAAGGCTTCTCGCTGACCACTATCGTGCTGGAAGAGAGCATTGAAAAGGCGCTGCTGTCGGATGTCGAAACCGCCAGTTGGCAGAAGCCGGTGCAGCCGCGGGCTGTTAATATCATGCCGTCCGCGCTCGCCAGCGCACGCGTCGCCTTTACGCCATCGGCCAACCCGCAGGTGGGCGATTACGTGGCGCAGGTGACCAGCACCCTCTCCGGCCTCGAAACCCATCTCAACGCGCTTGACGCCAAAGTGGGCGACGGCGATACCGGCTCCACTTTCGCCGCTGGCGCGCGTGAGATTGCCGCTCTATTGCAACGCCAGCAACTGCCGCTCAATGATTTACCCACGCTGTTCGCGCTAATTGGCGAACGCCTGACGGTGGTGATGGGCGGCTCCAGCGGCGTATTGATGTCGATTTTCTTCACCGCCGCCGGGCAGAAGCTGGAGCAAGGCGCCAGCATGGCGGAAGCGCTGAACGCCGGTCTGGGGCAGATGAAATTTTACGGCGGCGCCGATGAGGGCGACCGGACGATGATTGACGCTCTACAGCCGGCGCTGGCGGCGCTGCTGGCCGAACCGGATAATCTGCAGGCCGCTTTCGCCGCGGCGCAGGCCGGCGCGGATCGCACCTGCCAGTCGAGCAAAGCCGGCGCCGGACGCGCCTCCTATCTCAATAGCGAGAGCCTGCTCGGCAATATGGACCCCGGCGCCCACGCGGTGGCGATGGTGTTTAAGGCGCTGGCGGAACGCTAAGCCTCACCCGGTGGCGCTGCGCTTACCGGGGCGACATAACACCATTGAAAGGTAGCCCGGAGAAGGCGCAACGCGCCGCCATCCGGGTTTACCACACTGCCGATTATTTGCTATGCCAGTACGCCTGCGAACGCACCAGTTGCTGATCGATACTCGGCTCCTCAAAGCGCGCCAGCAGCGATTTCACCACGCCGCCTTCTCCGGTCAGCCAGATAAAATAATCTTCTGACGGCACCTTGACCTGAGCCAGCCGCTCGGCGACGAACGCCGGGTTGTGGCCTACCACCCATTCGATATTAAAGCCGTCGAGATCCGCCAGATAATCTTTATACGAAGCATCCGCGACGGTGACGATGGCCGTCACCTGCGGCGTCACCGGCAGCTGACGTAATCCCAGCAGGCGACGGCGCAGCGCCGGCATGCCCGACTCGTCACAGACATAAAGCTGCCAGGCGTAATCTTCCGGCACCACCAGCGAGCCGCGCGGCCCGCCGATCACCAGCTTATCGCCGATGTTGGCTTCCAGCGCCCAGCGGCTGGCAATACCGCCATCGTGGATATAAAAATCGTAAGCCAGCTCGTGGCGTTCGGCATCGTACAGCGGCGTGTAGTCGCGGGTCGCCGGGCGCACGCCCTCGCCCCAGTTAATGCCTTCGTCGGTCACTTCCGGCGGCGTAAATACGCTGCCCGCCTGCGGGAAAAACAGTTTGGTGTGGTCGTCAAAACCTTGTGAAACAAAGCCATCCAGCGCCTCGCCCCCCAGCACGATCCGCTGGAACGCCTGGCCGATACGCTCAACGCGCAGCACGGTTAATTCGCGAAAACGTAGTTCGTTACGCACGCGCTGTGGGTAGCGTGAGGTGTTTTTTGTCATTTTTTCGCCTTCGTGAAGATAATACGATATATCTAAATTTATTTTTAAATGATAATGATTGCTAATCAAAAAGATTGCAAGCACTTTTTTGATATAGTCAGCTTGAGATTAAACAGCTATCAGCAATCCATAAAAACCATTAATAATCATTAAATTAAACAAAAATTATTTTATAGACTTGCAAGTCGATAAACTTTAGATATAAATTAGATATATCTAAATAACATCAGGAGACGATGATGCAAAACCATCATGAAGGTTGCTGTAAACATACAGAGCACCAACACGAAGGCTGCTGCAAGGGTGAAGGACATCACCACGAAAGCCGCCACAGTGAGCACCATGCAGGCTGCTGCAAAAGTGAAGAGCATCGCCACGCAGGCTGTCACCAGGAACATCACCACGAACAGGGTGCGGACGCCGCCACGGTCGCGGCGGAGGTGGTGGTCGTCGCCAGTGCATCTCCGTCACTAACAACGAAGTCGCTGCCGACGAACAGAAAAAATTGCGCGAACAGGGCTTAAGGCCTGGAGATCCTGATTGGGAAAAGTGGGGGATCTGTGATTATATCACCAAACCACGTGTACAAGCTGCTATCACAGGCAAAACGCCGAATGAACAACCGATTAAGGTCAATTATAGGTTTACAGACGAGTTCCCAATGTCTGACGGTTTTGAGGAAAATGCCGAGTTTTTCACTCTGACCTACGAAGCTGAGAAGTCGGTTAGCCACAACTTGGCCTTTGTTCGCATTGCGCCGTTGCTATGGCTACGCGCGGGTGCGCGCGGCGAACGTATTGAAAAAATACCTACTAAAGGATGGGAAGTGACCGATGCGTACGGTCTACTGCTAGATGTAGACCAAGCAACCCCATTCATTGAAGCCATTGATACCTCCAGTGGCGTGTGCGTGGCTTTCATCGTTACTGATGATGACCGTCACTTCCAGTCTGTAACAAAACGTTTGCCAAAAGATGTTGAACCAGTGCGGTTATACGAGTCGTACCTGACCAATTTCAGCTTCACCAGTGGGGAATGGACAGAATGAAATTTACTCTCAAGGACTATCAGCGCGATGCGGTACATGATGCTCTGGCGAATCTCAGGAAGGCTCGACGTTACTGGCACAACGAGAGCGACAAAAGCGCCTTCTCTTTAACGGCTGTAACCGGTGCGGGTAAGACCGTCATGGCTGCTGCTGCATTTGAAGCATTGTTTCATGGTGACGACGAATTTAATTTCGATGCAGATCCCGGCGCGGTGGTGATCTGGTTCAGTGATGATCCAGCACTGAATGAGCAAACCCGTTTTCGCCTGATGGAGGCGAGTGACCGTATCAACTACAACGATATGGTGGTAGTTGAACATCCCTTCAGTCGGCGTAAGTTTCAGGCTGGAAAAATCTATTTCCTTAACACGCAGAAGTTTGGCAAAAAAAGCCTCGTGGTGCGCGGGTTCGATGATAAAGGCGGCCTTTTCGAAGCAGCCCCTGATGCACAGGCTTATACGCTGTGGGATACCATCCAGAACACCATCGAAGACCCGGATCTGACCCTTTACTTAGTGCTGGATGAAGCGCACAGAGGGATGGGCTCGTCAACGGCTTCCAGTGAAGCTGCTAAGAGTACTATTGTACAACGGCTTATCAATGGTTCGGCTGGAGTGAAGGGTATTCCAGTAGTGTGGGGTATTTCCGCCACAGTTGAACGTTTCGACAAAGCCATTGCCAATGCTGGTCATCATGTCAAACTGCCGAATGTGGTGGTTGACCCCGCTAAAGTGCAGGAATCTGGACTTATCAAGGACGATATCATTCTGGGTGTGCCTGATGAAGCTGGTGACTTCGATACCGTGTGGGTACGCCGTGCTGCCGACAAACTCAGGGAAGCGACCGATGCCTGGGCAGAGTACGCAAGACAGCAGGAAACCGTGCGCGAAGTAGTGCCGCTAATGGTATTCCAGGTACCTAATACGCCTGACCCGAATGAGGTGGGGCGTTGGCTGGATACGTTATTCTCCCGTTATCCTGAATTGTCCATTGACAGTGTTGCTCATGTCTTCGGTGAACACACCACACAACGTTTCGGCCAACATCAGGTGCCTTATATTGAACCGCAGCGGGTGCAGGAATCAACCTGGATGCGAGTACTGATTGCTAAAGATGCCATCAGCACTGGCTGGGATTGCCCACGTGCCGAAGTGATGGTTTCCTTCCGCGCAGCCAGCCACAGGACGCATATTACGCAATTGTTGGGGCGTATGGTGCGTACCCCATTGGCGAGGCGTATTCCGGGTAATGAGCGTTTAAACTCTGTAGAATGCCTGTTGCCCAAGTTTAATACCAATACCGTGAGAGATGTCGTCAATACCTTGTTTAAGGGCGATGATACCTCTCCTCCAAGCGGACGCATCCTGGTTAACCCTGTGGAGATGAAACCTAACCCGGCTGCTTCAACTGCCGTATGGGAAGCATTTGAAGCGCTACCTTCGCAAACCCGACCACAGAAAGGAGCCAGACCCGCCAGACGTCTGACCGCGCTGGCACAGGAACTGGTTGATGACGGCATTCTTGATGGGGCAGTCAGGAAAGCCCATGCTGCTTTGCACGCTGTTCTGGACAAGTTCCAGATAGAAAATGCCGAGAAAATCAAAAACAAACGCAATGCAGTGCTCGTCGTAGATGGTAAGGCTGTGGTTGCCAGCCTCAAGAACAAAGCAATGACCTTCAACGAATTCTGGGAGGAGGCGGACGTAACGGTGATTGATGACGCCTACCGGCGTGCAGCCCGAATTTTCAGCCCGGATGTTTCACGTACCTATGTCGAATATCTGGCCGATAAGGTCGCGGATCGAGAAGAGGATGCTGAGGAGTATTTGGAAGCAATCATGGAAGCTCGTGTGACCGTTGCTGGCATGGGGCTGGTGATGGAGGTGCAGGATTACTTCGATGGCGAGGCCGATAGACTGGCGAAGGCGTGGCTGGCCGAGTACACACCGCAAATCAAGTCATTGAAAGATGAGCGTAAAGAGGCCTATCGTCAAATCGTCGAAATGAGTACCGAACCGCAGGATGTGGATCTGGTCAGGCCGGCGAACAAGTTTGAAATGACCAGGGTGCGTGAAGGTGAAAAGGAAGCTGACCTTCCAGTCTGGAAACACCATTTGTTGTGTGACGAAAACGGGATCTATCCGGCTCTGTTGAACCATTGGGAAACCAAGGTTTTTGAGATCGAAACCAAACGTGAAGGATTTGCTTTCTGGTATCGTAATCCACAGTACACAGGGCAGTCGTCACTGGGAATCGCTTATGTTGAAGCTGAACAGTACAAGATTGTTCGTCCCGATTTCCTGTTCTTTGCCGAACAGGATGGCGAAATGATTGTGGACCTGGTAGATCCACATGGCCTGCATCTGGCTGATGCCTTGCCTAAACTGAAAGGACTGGCGCTATATGCCGAACACCATCCTGATGCTTACAGGCGAATCGAATCCGTCGCCGAAGTAAAAGGTAAATTACGGGTGTTAGATTTGAAACGGCAGGATGTGCAGGATGCTGTTGCTAATGCTGAAAATGCAGAAACGTTATTTAGTAGCGGACTTGCTGATGACTATCAGTAATCTATAGAAAATTGCGTAACGAAACTGCATTTCAGTAATTAGTTGAGGCAATACAAATATGGCCTTCTCACTGAGAAGGCCATTGCCGACTTACAGATCGATTTGGCTACAGCCGAAGTTACGATCCCCTTCACCAAACACTTTAGACTCAACTTTGGTCAGGTAGTCCAGCCGGGTTAGCAGTGCCTGGTAATGATCCTCAAAGTCAGGGTCTTCGTTATCTAGTACGTAACGACAGTTATCAGGGAATGTCACCAGGTCAGGGCAATCATCCCGTTGCAACGCTAGAGCGCTGTACCATGCACCTGTAATCATCCCTCTCAGGTTGTCTTCTCGTTCGTAATCCCCAAGGTGGTAGTAAGCGTCTTTGTTGAACAGCAGACAAATGTGGTAGTGGCATTTACCCGATTCGGAATATTCTTTAGCCCACATAATAAATAATGGACAACGGTAAATACGCTTACCTTCACGCTTCTTACGGATGCGATCAGCATCCAGCTTAGCTTTAAGGGACTCACGCATTCGGGATATCACACCTGGTTCAAGATTAGGGAAGGTGCGAATAAGCAGGTCATTTCTTCCCAAGCTGACTCGCTGATTAAAATTTCGCGGATCTGGGCCGATTTTTTTCCCGCAAACACATCGAATCAGCCTATTTAGGCTATTTTTTCCACCATTTCTGGCGTTATTTCCGGTTTTTACTGAGATCTCTCCCACTGACGTATCATTTGGTCCACCCGAAACAGGTTGGCCAGGGTGAATAACATCGCCAGTTGGTTATCGTTTTTCAGCAGCCCCTTGTATCTGGCTTTCACGAAGCCGAACTGCCGCTTGATGATGCGAAACGGGTGCTCCACCCTGGCACGGATGCTGGCTTTCATGTATTCGATGTTGATGGCCGTTTTGTTCTTGCGCGGATGCTGCTTCAAGGTTTTTACCTTGCCGGGACGCTCGGCGATCAGCCAGTCCACATCCACCTCGGCCAGCTCCTCGCGCTGTGGCGCTCCTTGGTAGCCGGCATCGGCTGAGACAAATTGCTCCTCTCCATGAAGCAGATTACCCAGCTGATTGAGGTCATGCTCGTTGGCCGCGGTGGTGACCAGGCTGTGGGTCAGGCCACTCTTGGCATCGACACCAATGTGGGCCTTCATGCCAAAGTGCCACTGATTGCCTTTCTTGGTCTGATGCATCTCCGGATCGCGTTGCTGCTCTTTGTTCTTGGTCGAGCTGGGTGCCTCAATGATGGTGGCATCCACCAAAGTGCCTTGGGTCATCATGACGCCTGCTTCGGCCAGCCAGCGATTGATGGTCTTGAACAATTGACGGGCCAGTTGATGCTGCTCGAGCAGGTGGCGGAAATTCATGATGGTGGTGCGATCCGGCAGGGCGCTATCCAGGGATAATCGGGCAAACAGGCGCATGGAGGCGATTTCGTACAGGGCATCTTCCATGGCACCGTCGCTCAGGTTGTACCAATGCTGCATGCAGTGAATACGCAGCATGGTCTCCAGCGGATAGGGCCGTCGGCCATTGCCCGCCTTGGGATAAAACGGCTCGATGACAGCGGTCATATTCTGCCATGGCAGAATCTGCTCCATGCGGGAGAGGAAAATCTCTTTTCGGGTCTGACGGCGCTTAGTGCTGAATTCACTATCGGCGAAGGTGAGTTGATGGCTCATGATGTCCCTCTGGGATGCGCTCCGGATGAATATGATGATCTCATATCAGGAACTTGTTCGCACCTTCCCTAAATGGAGGATTCATCAGAATTCTTTCAAACAAGCCGGTATTTTCAGGCTTGACCAATAGAAAATCATTAAGGGTGACGTTCCAGCGCAGGCCAGTAATTGCAACAGCTGCGGGGTGTATATCAAAACCAGTAACATCCACCCCCTCTGGTAACCCTTTCAGTAGCGCACCAAGACCGATATTCGGTTCCAGCAAACGCATACCTGAAGCCACCATACATTCATCAATTGCTCGTTTCTGGAGTTCTCCGACCGTTGCATAGAACTGGTGCGTATAGCGGTCAGGTATAGAACCATGTAATGCCAGAAGTTTGAATGCTTCAACGGGGCTAAAGTCAAAGTCATATACTTCTCTATATCTTCTGACAGCACCCAATGACTCCCATATGTTCACCAGTTCTTTTTTCTCACTAACAGACTGGTTGTCCCGCAGGATAAAAGTGTGCGGCCCCGGTGACAGGTGTTTGCCCGCGTTCAAATGGTCAGTGGCATATGATATTAAGGAGTTAACAGCAGAGAATGATATCAACTGCGACCGATATTCATTGGTTTTTACAGTTCTTGCGGAGTTATGGCCGGTGGTGTATCGGCGATCGAGAGGAATGCAGCCTGGCATTAAATGGGATAGTACCAGATTGAGATTGTCACAAGTTTCCTCCTCAATCAGGATATGCACATTGCCGTTAATAAACCCCTTCACTTTAAGACTATCGTTATCAATACTTACCCATTCGCCAGGGTTACTCATCATGTACTCTTTGACCGCAGCCGAATTCACATCCTCAGCACCGCTTCGTCCATACATCAGTCCAATAACCTTACGAAGGTCATTAAAATAGTTGAGATAGTCATAGGATCTGCGGTTATCTCTACTTGGTAAGCAGCTGGCTATGATGAGTTTGTTGCTGAAGCCCTGGGCACGGTTAGTCTTATGCAGAGCGGAGAGCTTTTCAAACACACCATGAACCATCTGGGCGAAGTAGTCTTTTTTCTCTTCATTCAATGCGAATGCGGTAGAAAAGATACTTTCTTCGTTGAAGGGTACAGGCTTAAGCTTCTCAAAATTTGATTCTGATGATTTTCGCCATGCCCTCAATCCTTCGTTCCAGTCATCGTATCTTTCGGTGGGCATAAATGGTTTTACGCCGGTCAGATCGAGCAGCTTTTGCCAGTACTTTTCATCGAGAGCACAGCGGGCCCGTTCTATACAGAACAAATTTTCTACAGCCAGCGTATATTTGATGGAATTGTCACAAGAATCACAGAACATGCGCCATGCTTCATCATGCCGGTTCCGCATCACTGCATCATACATGGCCTGCATGTGCTTCAGTGTTGTGTTGTATTCCACCAGCAGATCGCGCATGGCATTTAGTTTTTGAAAGCCGTCATGTTCAATGAGGCCACTTTGACTGTCTACGGGATTAGCATAAAGGCTGAGGACGTCTGATTCATTTTCATCGTTATTCGCTAATACAGCTGTCGGTAGGTTCATCAGATTTCTCCAAATAGAGAAATTATGAGACAGGTATGGCAGGTGACGAAGCAAATCGACGAACTACATAAGCCGGGATATTTGGGGATACCGTGAAGTACATAGCACGGCGGAAGTCCAAAAAAAGAGACCCCAGTAAGGGGTCTTAAATGAGGTATATATAACTATCAGATCACAGAGCCCGAAGCAGACTACTCAACGTCCTGAATTTCAGGAAGCTTCAACCCTTTCGGATAGAAGATTGTATGAACAGTCAGGTCAGCCAGGAACGTAGATTTGATAATTAATTTTATTATAGGGTTAATACTATCCCAAGAATCGGGCGAATTCCAGATAGTGGCATCACAGCTTTCAGGATACTGGTTAACTCCAGGAGCATGGCCAGCCGTGCAGCGCATTGGGTCGGTTGATTCATGCTCGCATTTAGGGCAAATATAGCGCCGCAGCTGGTGTTCACCTAGGTCTTGGTCAAAATCGTGAGGAGTTTCCCAGCAATGAACATCTTCAAGCTCAGGTAGCCTGGACGGAGTGTAAAAAGCCCACGGCACTTCCGTACCTCGCAGTACCTCAAGTGCGTGTATCACCCGCTCAGGCTCGATTTTAAGCACGTCACTGTATGCTTCTATTCGATCACGTAACAGGCTGGCCATTACAGAGATTGTATGGATATCGATACCGGCTGCTTGAGCGTCCCTTTCCAGCTGCTCAATAACGACATCAATACTTGCTGGTGGTGCAGACATAAATAACTGCGTTGCGGCTTCTTGTCGTGACATATACGAAGGTTCCTTCGGTTACCGGTGACAGTAACCGATATTTTCCCCTCGCTACAGCTGGTCACGAATTTTTTCAGCTTGTACATCGGATACCAGAACACAATCACCTGTTGCAGAATTACAAACGTAATATTTTCCGTCCTGATGCTGCTGTAATTTCAGTTTTGTACCCGTAAGTGACACTGTAACGCCACTTGCTTCAAACTGCCCTTTGTTGGTGATGAAAAAGTTGTTTTTTGCGAGGGTTCCGGCTTTCAAATCAACGCCTCTGATCACTTCACCCAGGTCCCATTCGTTCATTACTGAGCGTTGTTTATGGATCAAGGAGCCAAGACAGACAAACACCACGACACTGATTGCAGCAAGACCCATAAGGTTTTTAAACGAATGGTGGGCTTTCAGGTCAAGCGTCTTCGCTTCTACCAGCTGCTCGGACGTTAACTGGACAGCTCGATTGTTACGCGAAGGACGTTTACGTTGGTTAGCAGTCATGGTTCACCTCTGTTTGAAGGAGAGATAATTTTAAACCTGCCAGTATATAAGCGATCTGAATTGGGTGAAGCGAATCATCAATGCTCATGGCCAGTCTACCCTTCTGATTGGTATCTACGGCTTTGCTGCCTCGGTACTGGTATCCATATCTCTTCCTGGCAAGTTCCAGGCCAGCCAGCATGTACTGGACTTGCTGTAACGATAATGAATCAATTTGCAGAGACTTGAGCCTGTTTTTTTGCTGGCACAGACCAAATAACTCCCTCGACTCGAAATCGTCGGGGTAAGAGTGTAGTAACCCATCAACTGAGCAGGCATTCAACTTATCGAATTCACGTTCAATACCCTCGACCGAGAAATGTCGGTCTCGAACGGACTCGACTCTACATTTGCTGAGCTGGCCATCTGGTGTGGCTACAAATATAGTTGCGCCTTCGGTCAGGTCTCCAGTCCAGTTTGTATGATTAGTCATATACGCTCCGTAATGGGCCTACTAAACAATATTATCACGGCTGAATATTTGACGAAGCAGTGCGCGATACGCGCCATGATAATGTTAAATTAGTCGTTTATTTGATAGCACCATTTTTCTCTGAATACTGTTCAAACCAGAAAACAATGGGTTTCTCTACAATGCTTATCTGGCCGAATCTTTCTGCCGTTCTGAAATTCATACTACTCTTCCGTGCCCTTTCAACCTGTAAACTTATTTGTTTGCGGAACATTTCCAGTGAATATGTTGTTTTGAGCAGATTGCAGGGCGCACAGGCTGGGAAAAGATTTTCTAAGCAGTTGGCACTTTCATTAAACACTTCACCGGTAGCCTTAAGCTTAAATTTCCCTCTGGCCGCAGCTTGCATATCCTGGACGGATTTCCTTAGCACAGGTTCTACGTGATCAGCGTGCCAACCTTTTTCTTTCAGTACCTCGCCACAATATGCACATCGACCACCAAATTTAGCCCTCAGTACTATTCTTTGTTTTTTTGACAGAGACATAATAAATTCCTTGTGGAACTAAGAGAATCGGCCATCGTCTATTGATTCAGCGATGTTGACTGCCAGGGCGTTATCGTCCAAGCCTGACAACGTTTCATAGCGAAAGACAGGAATGTGAGTTCTTTTAAAAAGGGCAATAATGAACTCTCCTTCAGGCTGAGCGCTGATAGCATCTTCATTGATCATTGCTAGCACTAGTTCCCCGGTATGCGCATCGGAGAGAACAAAATCGAACACGAATTCATCTGCGTACTGTTGCGCCTGAAGTACGTCAACCGGGGCAACCGGTTCATCTTCGAGCTCCAGCTCTACTAAGTCCCGGGCAAGCACCTGGGGTGCGATAATGTACTGACCATTGAACACCGCACTCAAGCGCACATAAAGATCCATCAGGACTTTTGGCAATATCGAATTTTTTTTGATGAAGTACTCGCTCAACCCATCAAGTGCGGCGTTCTCGTCGGCATCGGCATTAATATCTGCCTGCTGATCATGCTCGTCCAAAGGTTGCTGAGTTTGTTGTTGTTCTCGTTTTGTTCGACTCGCGTAGATAAGTATGAAAGCTGCAAAGCACACAAATGTCAGAAATATTGCGAGAGCGATTATATATTTTAGAGTCATGGGTTCATTCCTATAGTCTGGAGATACTCAGGCTCCTTGAACTTCATATTTTCGGGTATATGCCGCATCACCTTTTTGATGTATGGTTGTTCAATTCTCTTAAGCGTATCTAATTGAGATTGATAATCCTTAGTTCTCAAATCATGCTCAGCTGACCTGCTCCCCGTTGATTAGTACACCCCGATGTTAGTAATGTCTTCATAAGCCACATGAGGACATCCCCATGAAGAAGCGTTTTTCCGACGAACAGATCATCAGTATTCTCCGCGAAGCCGAAGCTGGGGTACCCGCCCGTGAACTCTGCCGCAAGCATGCCATTTCCGATGCCACGTTTTACACCTGGCGTAAGAAGTATGGCGGTATGGAGGTGCCTGAAGTTAAGCGCCTGAAGTCGCTTGAGGAAGAGAACACCAGACTCAAGAAGCTGCTTGCCGAAGCCATGCTGGATAAAGAGGCGCTTCAGGTGGCTCTTGGGCGAAAGTACTGACGACAGACCAGAAGCGGGAAGCCGTGATGTTGATGTGTGATGCGACCGGTCTGTCGCAACGTCGTGCCTGCAGGCTTACAGGTTTATCCCTGTCGACCTGCCGCTATGAGGCTCACCGTCCGGCTGCTGATGCGCATTTATCAGGGCGCATCACTGAGCTGGCACTGGAGCGCAGGCGTTTTGGCTACCGTCGTATTTGGCAGTTGCTGCGCCGTGAAGGGCTTCATGTTAATCATAAGCGCGTGTACCGGCTTTATCACCTCAGTGGCCTGGGCGTAAAACGCAGAAGACGTCGTAAAGGGCTGGCAACAGAACGTCTGCCGCTGCTCCGTCCGGCGGCGCCCAATCTGACCTGGTCGATGGATTTCGTCATGGACGCACTTTCCACCGGTCGCAGGATCAAGTGTCTTACCTGCGTCGATGATTTCACAAAGGAATGCCTGACGGTCACTGTTGCCTTTGGGATTTCAGGCGTTCAGGTCACGCGTATTCTGGACAGCATTGCACTGTTTCGAGGCTATCCGGCGACGATAAGAACTGACCAGGGGCCGGAGTTCACTTGCCGTGCACTGGATCAATGGGCCTTTGAGCATGGTGTTGAGTTGCGCTTAATCCAGCCGGGCAAGCCAACGCAGAACGGATTTATTGAGAGCTTTAACGGACGATTTCGCGATGAATGTTTGAATGAGCACTGGTTCAGCGATATCGTTCATGCCAGGAAAATTATTAATGACTGGCGGCAGGATTATAACGAATGCCGCCCGCACTCCACGCTGAATTATCAGACACCGTCTGAATTTGCAGCGGGCTGGAGAAAGGGTCATTCTGAGAATGAAGATTCCGACGTTACTAACTGAGTGTTGTATCTAATCGTGGGGGCAGGTCACAGCACCCAGTTGTCCTAATAACGTCTGAAGTTTCTTTAAGGCTTTGCTGCACTGCACTTCGGCATTATCCAGCTTTTCAATATTTAACCAGGAGAGAATATCGATAACAGGATTTATAGTCAGATCGACAAACAGATCAAGCGTGTCATCTGGTAAATTTGAATCAATAGGTGATTGCCGGGCAGGCATTTCATCTGCTAATCGCTTAAGCGCACCCATAGCTCTCTTTAACGAACTACTCGCAGAGGATGTGTCTATTGCTGAAAGTATGGATATTGCTTTACTGGTAGTAACCATATCCAGAAATTCAGTTGTGGAAGCACTATTACATTCATCCTTTGCTGTTTTTAATAGTTCACGGGCATTTTCTGCAAGTTTGAGTCGTCTGCCTGACTCGTTATATTTTATCTGAGCTTCTTTCCAGCAGTTGACTAGATGCTGATAAATCTCACAATCTGGTGATTTCGAAATTTCTTCCAACGAGGACATAACTACGTATTGAAGAAAGATGCTCCTGCATTTTGGCAGCAGCAGGTTAAGATGCAATTCACATTCGTTCAGCTTTTTTCGCGCCGGTGTCTCTCTGAAGAGACCAATAAATAGCGCCCACAATGAAAACTGACGATCTCTTGTCTCTTTAACCAACTCTTTAACTGCCAGGGCTCGGGCAATGTTAGCATTTTCAACCTGGCGTGATAACTCTTGGAGTTCTGTAGCTGTAATCATCTCTCAGCCCTTTAATGGAAGGTTTTTTCTGGTTGTTTGGCTTCTGCCGCGACACCTTGTTGTTCGTCTGACGGCGTTGTGATGAGTCCTGGGCTTTCACCCCCGAGGGCTTTTATCATTGTGTCCAGAACCTCCATAACAACAGAGGTAAACAAAACGAAATCGGCATCAAATCTTTGGGCGTGATCTTCTGGCGAAATGTCATCGTTCTGTTCAATAAGTTCTTCCGTAAAGGTCAGTCGTGAAAAGATGAAATTGTCATTCAGGATGAAAAACATCTGGTTCATCCAGCCCAGTGCAACCTTTGTCACAAGCTTTCCGGCCTCGATGTGATGAGCGATCTCATCACATATCAAATCCTGGCGTTTTGTTGTAACGACCCCCCCGTTTTCGAGCACATCTTTGAGCGTGGCTTCGTCGCATAAAGCTAGGCCAGGCGGCAGACTTCCTGTTTTGACCCACTCTGTTAACGTCAGTTCTACCGGCGTTTCCAGCGTGAATGGGATAATTGGAAGTGAGCCAATAGTTTTACGTAGCAAAGCTGTTACATCATCTGCTTTTTTATGGCTGGTGGTCTCAACAAGCAGTAGACGTGATTTAGTATCCACCCAAATGTTTGTAGTGCTGTATTTGCTGAAAGCCTTTGGTATGAGCTCAGCGAGCACGGCATCGTTGACGGCCTGGATCTCCATTTTCTTTAGCCTGCGGTTTTGCTCTTTCTCCAGTTTCTGAACCCGGGTTCGCACAATTTCTTTGATGGTCGCGGGAGGAAGTATTTTCGATTCGTGCTTAACAGTCAGAAGAATGAGATTATTCGACTCATGCTTTAACAGCTCGACATCTTCACCCAATGGCGGGATCCATCCTGACCGTGCCATATCATTAGGCCCGCAGGGAGTGTATTTCAACTCACTTAACTGTTCATCCAGCTTGTCTAATTCCAGAGCTTTTTGGATGCGGTAGACTACAAGGCTTTTGGGTTTAAATTGGCTCATCGTGGCCCTCAGCTGTTGCTTGATTAATTTTAATAAGGTCAGAGACACGCTCGCGGATCACGACACACTCCCAGTAAGTTAGAGGCTTAGAGCTCAGCACTTGTTTAAACTGCGCCACGGCAATATCAGGTGCTGTCCGATATTGTTCGGCGATATCCTGACAAAATTTCTCAGTCTCTGGGTTATGCAGCTTTTCAGAACAATGGAAGCGTTTCATGCCGCAGCTCCCTTTTTCGAGTTATCCGCTAATTTGACCGCGAAGATTTCTGAAGCTTTTTTCCCATCCCCGCTGCCTTTAAATATGCTTCTCCGGGCAGTCACACCATGAATAGCGAAGGCTTGATAAAGCTCACGAATATCAGGCGCATCGTGGCATGATGCGATGACATGAACCCCGCGTTCAGGCAGCAACTGGAGCAGTTTGGTAAGCTCAATCTGCATAGCGGGTGTAAAACCGCTGGCATGGTAAGCCGTGAATCTGCCGGGATTAACATATGGTGGGTCGCAATACACCACATCACCCGGGCGGGCCATTGATAGCGTGGTCTGGAAGCTGGCGCAAAGTAAAGTTGCTGAGGACATTTTCTCAGCCATTGCGTATAACTCTGTCTCTGGGAGATAGGGGTTGGCGTAATAACCCCAGGGGACGTTAAAGATGCCTTTCCGGTTGTATCGGCATAGTCCGCGATGGCCAAACCTATTCAGATAGATAAACAGAGCAGCTTGAGTGTCACTTGCACTATCATGATTATTGAACTGGCTTCGCAGCTCATAATAGGCGTCCTCAGAACGCCCGAGACAGTAAAGGCGTTTAAGCTCAGAAAGTACCTTTTCAGGCGACTTAAAAATACTCTGGTATGTATCGATCAGGTCGCTATTAATATCGGCCAAAATGTATTCTGGGTAATTCGTATTCATCATTACAGCGCCTGAACCGCCAAAGGGCTCAATAAGCCGACCACCTTTCGGTAGTACATGCTTAAGACTTGCCATAATGTTGTGTTTGGCTCCTACCCACTTCAGAACGCTTTTCATTTCATTCTGGCTCCAGAATATTAGGACGCAGTGATCGCGACCAATGGGAGCGAGATGGCATATAGCCATCCCGTCAGGAAGCTTGTTTTAACGTTATCACGCCCATGAAATTGGCTATTTCGAAAAGGCCGACAAAACGAGAGCGTTTTGTCAGACACGGACAGGCATGATGATGTCGTAATTGTTTTTGTTTACTGAAATCAATATGCCGGTCGTTGTATCACGCAAAGCAATCTGTGCGGCTTCTCCTTCTTCCGAACACGCCCCCAGGCTTGCCAGTGATTCCAGGAGGTAATCGGCATTCATACCGATATCAACAATTGTTTCGGGCTCGCCTGCCTCTTTCGCAATGTCCATCACCTCTTTGCAACTGATTGCATTTGAGCCGGGCGACTTAAGCTGTAGGGCGTTGTCTTTGAATGACATCACACAAACACTGGTGTTGTTTGGCGAGCCCTCTTTAAGCAATGGGGTTGCGCGTTTTAGTGCGGTGGTGAGTTCAGAAGGATCAACCTTAAACAGTTCAGTATTTTTGGCTACCGTGCTGGCCACGCGCTTCCAGTCCGGGTAACGGCCATCGACAAGATTTGAAATGACTGTATGGCTTCCGAGCGTAAATGTCAGGTTACGGTTGCTGTAGTCAATTTTGAATTGACCCTGGCTACCGCTCAGGATTTTATGGAGCACGGGGAAAACCCCGTTGGGTAAAATCACACCTGCATTCGTGTTACTGATAGAGGTAGGAGCTGTCGGAGATTGAATCTCATCGCCCACGTCATCGCTGAAGTCGATATCATGAGAACTGACGGCCATACGATGTCCATCAGTGGCTACAGCAATAAATTGGCCATTATCGATACCGAGGTAGACCCCATTCATATAAAAGCGGACATCGTTCTGAGCCGCAGCGTGGCTGACACGCTTGATAATCTGACTCAGCATCTGCGTTGGAAAGTAAACGCTGTAATTATGTTCCAGCGTCTCAGCCTGAATTTCGGGTATATGGTCTAAGCAAACCGGGATGTTATAGGAGTTTTTGTCGGTGCGAATGACAAGATGGTTTTTTGCCGCATGGAAGCGGACGTTAATTTCATCTTCGCCGCGCATGTTGCGGATTAAAGAAAAGAGTTGTGTTGCAGGTACTGATACGTCCATATCACCATTGCCCCCCGATACCGTCCCTTTACTGGTAATTTGGGCAGAGTTTAAGTCAATGCCAAGGGCAGAAAGACAATCCCCACGTAACCGCAGCGTGATCATCTCCAGTACTTTCATTGCAGGAGACCGGCGAATAACCATACACGGCATTTCGATAATTTTGAGAAGTGCTTCAGCAGAAATATCAAACCCTGGAAGCTCTTTAAATGATAAGCGTCTTGCCTTTGGTTGAACTGCGTCTATTGTAGATGCGTCTGTCATTTTACTGTCTCCCATAATTATCCGTGTTAAATTAATCGTACCCCCGGTCAATCAAGTGACGAATAGCAAATTATGAAAAAATGAAGTTTATTTGTGGTGACGGCGATAACCTAATTCAAACGCGAACTGCCATTGGTATTCATTTAAAGCACATCCAAGGGAAGGTGCGAACAAGTTCCTGATATGAGATCATCATATTCATCCGGAGCGCATCCCAGAGGGACATCATGAGCCATCAACTCACCTTCGCCGATAGTGAATTCAGCACTAAGCGCCGTCAGACCCGAAAAGAGATTTTCCTCTCCCGCATGGAGCAGATTCTGCCATGGCAAAACATGGTGGAAGTCATCGAGCCGTTTTATCCCAAGGCGGGCAATGGCCGACGGCCCTATCCGCTGGAGACCATGCTGCGTATTCACTGCATGCAGCATTGGTACAACCTGAGCGACGGTGCCATGGAAGATGCCCTGTACGAAATCGCCTCCATGCGCCTGTTTGCCCGATTATCCCTGGATAGCGCCCTGCCGGATCGCACCACCATCATGAATTTCCGCCACCTGCTCGAGCAGCATCAACTGGCCCGTCAATTGTTCAAGACCATCAATCGCTGGCTGGCCGAAGCAGGCGTCATGATGACCCAAGGCACTTTGGTGGATGCCACCATCATTGAGGCACCCAGCTCTACCAAGAACAAAGAGCAGCAACGCGATCCGGAGATGCATCAGACCAAGAAAGGCAATCAGTGGCACTTTGGCATGAAGGCCCACATTGGTGTCGATGCCAAGAGTGGCCTGACCCACAGCCTAGTCACCACCGCGGCCAACGAGCATGACCTCAATCAGCTGGGTAATCTGCTTCATGGAGAGGAGCAATTTGTCTCAGCCGATGCCGGCTACCAAGGAGCGCCACAGCGCGAGGAGCTGGCCGAGGTGGATGTGGACTGGCTGATCGCCGAGCGTCCCGGCAAGGTAAAAACCTTGAAGCAGCATCCGCGCAAGAACAAAACGGCCATCAACATCGAATACATGAAAGCCAGCATCCGTGCCAGGGTGGAGCACCCGTTTCGCATCATCAAGCGGCAGTTCGGCTTCGTGAAAGCCAGATACAAAGGGCTGCTGAAAAACGATAACCAACTGGCGATGTTATTCACCCTGGCCAACCTGTTTCGGGTGGACCAAATGATACGTCAGTGGGAGAGATCTCAGTAAAAACCGGAAATAACGCCAGAAATGGTGGAAAAAATAGCCTAAATAGGCTGATTCGATGTGTTTGCGGGAAAAAAATCGGCCCAGATCCGCGAAATTTTAATCAGCGAGTCAGCTTGGGAAGAAATGACCTGCTTATTCGCACCTTCCTTAGCTTTCTCTGAAGGACTCATAAATTTCCAGAGTTCATCAGGATATTCATCGTCATGCTTTTCAGATTTTTTCAATCGGGAGATTCCTTTTAATTTTGCAGCCATGCGGCTCCGTCCATACGGACGGATTGGCATTGTAAAATTTTGCTGCGAACTATCAATCAGACCAGTAAAGTGACGACCCATATAAATACCTCTAAGTGCAGTAGTTATTTTTTCCCGATTCAAAGCTCCGCCTTTAACGTCATACTACGGGATAGCATTACTGCAACGAAATATTCAGGGATTGTTTACGGCGTTTTGAAGGTGTTATCCATTACCGTTTTACTTCTCGCTACCCAGTCGTTTGCATCACTGCAATTGATGTTTGACGCTACGACCTGACGGGCGGATGTATAGATTGGACTTGCATAACCACCATTCCCGGCAACTACCAGACGGATACTGTTGAGATATGCGTAAACAGGATCCTGTAGGATTGTAGAATCGATGGATGCCTGCTGTTTACAGCTATCGCTACGCATCTTTACTACATCAGTTGCGACCATGACGCATTCAGGACATTCATTTTTAAGCTGAATGAACTGAGTTGGTGTCTGCCCCGCTGCCGGACTTCCATCTGCTCTAAGAGGAATATTGGCTTCAGCAATATTGATGCAGAAAGTCGATCCCGCAATTAGCGCCAGCAATAATTTCGTTTTCATATAACCTCGCCTTATTTAATTCAGATTTATCGAACTGAGCTTACTGCTTTAAGTGGTGAGTAAGAAAAAAAAAGGGTGACAAAACGGGGGGTGTTTTTTAACCTTAATCATATCCCATATGATTAGGTTGATTATGAACAATGCCAATATGCAGGGAGATGGTACTGAACATCGCCTGGAGCGCTTTTCCCGTATTCAGAAGGATGCGTTGGTACTTCTTCTTTTGTGCAAAGAAAAAGGCACTGCGATAGTGCCATTCACCAGGTTGCTGGGGTTTATTAACTCTGTTCCAGACAGCCAGGATGTAGCTGAGCCCAACCTACGTAAGTCACTCAAAACATTGCAGCAAAATGGCTATGTATGGAAGTACCGGAACAAAAACGATCTTACAGTTTCATTTGAGTTAACTTCATCAGGAGAACTCCAGGCAACTTCATTTCGGGTGCGAAGATTAGAGGCATGGGGCCAGGCAGACGAGTAAAACTCGTCTGCTGGTGGTTACACAGAAAGATACTTTTTACTGATAGTTAAAGCGCTGCGTCGTTTTAATGCAAATGGACGATTATCAGAAAGTCTGGAAGCATTACCGGCGCGAATGAATATGCGTTTCATCCTGCGGTCAAAATGTTCTTCTGACCAGCCGAAGGGATACGTACCCTTAATACCATCTATTGGCCCGGCAAGAATGCGAGCGGTTTCGCTACGAAGAGTACTTCCCCTTAAACCAAATGAGCTAAGTTTATTTCTTATCAGACTTACAGAAAATTTCCTGGGTTTTAAAACACCCTTAATACAGTACAGATGTTTACTCATAGCATTACCCTTTTATTATGGGAACGATTAGCTGCGCTGCATAAAGTCGATGGATTGGCGTTTGTTTTCTTCGATTATCTTCATTGCCTCTTCAAGCCATCCAGCATCTTCACCCCGGCTGGTTAGCTCTTTGTGCTTTAGTTTGAGTGCAAATACTGCGTCATCAGCACCGGCAGTAAACAATTCTTGTCTGACTTGTTGTGTGCTGGTTGTACCATTTATAACACCAACCATATAATTCACGATATCAATAACTTGGGGGAGTAAATCTGGATCCTCATGATTAATCTCCTCGATACTGACAAACGGCAGTAACCGGTCAATCAGCATATGGGCTAGGTTGGTGATATTCAGCAGGAATAGGTTATCGTTCTCGGTGTCGCTTTTGCTTTTTACTTCTGATGCGGTAAACGACTGAACCCGGCGATTGTATTCGCACTGCCACTCCTTACAGGCACTGATCATCCAGTTCTGTATCTCTTCATCAGAAGCGTTGGATGATGGAATGTCCATCGCAGCAGGGAGAACTTGATCCCACGGGTAAACATGAGAATCAATCATCACGCCTTCCGCGTTACGCATTAACTCAGATAAAGCCACTATGATGCGGCGCATCAGATGGTTTTCAGTGAGGAGAGTAAACTCTTGTTTCGATGCACCAACGAGCTCGACGTTGAGTCCTGTCAGCGAGTCGTTAGTGTTTGGCATAGTAACAGGCCTCCTGCCCTAAAAGATGATTATGAACCAGTCCGTGGTCGCAGGGTTTAGTAGTGCCAGTCAGCGTATCCGATTTTACGCTTTCGTCTTGATCACCAGTGTTCACTGAGGGTAGTAAAGTTTTGACGACGTTTTTCATAAAGACCTTATACTGTCATGACAGTCGTATGTAATTTTAGATAAGTTCTATAAGACATCTCAAAAAATAATGGTAATCCGCGAGCAGATTACCATTCAGGCATTCATCAATCATAATATGCTACGGTTATTATTTTATAATACCGCACTGCTTTGCTATCTCGATAACATCGCCATTTTTTATGATGATACCCAGAGTTTGCGCATCCTCAATGTGTCTAGTGGCGCATCCACCGACAGCTTTAACCTGCTCGATGAGACGGTCTGAGGCAGCAGCAGTATACGCCAGTGTACTGTCTGGAGTGTTGAGACTGAACAGATAAAAGCCTGAGACAATTCCCAAAATTACCAGTAGTCCACTTCTGAGTATCGCCGAAAAAAGGGCCGCAACGCAAATTGCACCACCGGCATAAATAGCAGCCTGGCCATATGACATAGACCCATTTTCCAGTATCGTCTGGAGTGCGTTATTGAATTCATTCACGGCAATAATTCCCCATTAGTTATGATACAAATTAAAACAGATATGCTGCTAATCATTAAAAGGCTATCTCAGTTCCATAAGCACCAGTGCTTCCTGGAACTTCATCCTGATTTCCCAAATAATAATTTTCCATTGTTGGGGGCGAGTTGCGTGGTGTTGCTGGCCTCGCGTTCGTGTTTTGTGGCCTGCGGCTATAACTGGTATTCTGCCGGTGATCCTGCCCACGGTTCTGCTGGAGGTGACGACTCACCAGTTTATTACCGCCTACATTGACTTTGCGAAGAACATGCCCCTTCACGGGGTTGACAAGTACGTCCATAAAGAAGCGTTCTTTACCATCCTCCTTGATTAGGCGGGTACGCAATTGGGCCTCCAGGTACACTCCTGTCCCGACATGAAGATGATTGCGGGCCACATCAGCAAATTGACCAAGCAAAATGATCTGATAGTGTTCTTCCGTAATTTTCTCCAGACCAGATTTATCCTCCATTGAGGACTCAGATGTTGTTACATAAATCTTTGCGTAGATGCCGTGGGTAGGGTGTTGTCGGATTTCAGGCTCACGGCCTACAGTACCTTCGATAATTACTTTGCTATAGCCACGATTAGTCATACACCCTCCCCAGCTCTGTATCGGATGACATTATTATCAGCCTGTCCGGTCTGGTGACGAATGGTAATTCGTTAAATAATTGCACTGCACATCCATAAAAATAGTCAGGATATTAAGTTTGTGGTGAGAAGGACGGCACATCAGACAAAAAAAATCCCGGCCAGGCCGGGAAAGGTGATCTTTATGCCAGCGTACTCGCCAGCGTTCTCTTTGTTATGTCCCCATACTAAACATGTATGGCCCAGAGTGAAACAATTTTTGAAACCTGCAATGAAAATACATTGTGTTTCCATTTTGTTTACCTGAAAAGAGACGAAATGTATTATTGCTTGAGATGCCTTTTTGCCATACGTTTTAGGGTTTGGAGTATTGTTTGGTAAGCAGCGAGTTCATTTTTGTACTCAGCAATCTCCGTCTCATTCTTAACATAGTCGTTTTCAAGCTTAGCTATAGTATCAGTGTATTCTTGCATACTCTGTTCAACTTTTTTTGTTGCTGTACGAAACGCAGCGCTTTTAGTCGTTCTGATACCAACGGGGAATGTTTTCCCGATTTCCACGTCATGTTTATAGAAACTGCTGATGCTTGTATTCCAGACGCTTGGCTTTTTGTCGCTAGGCCGAATTTTGATAAATGTGATTCCAGGGATTTTATCCACAAGAAAAACAGTTTTTTCACTGCCTTCTGCCGCATTCTTTTTCATTCGAATTGTTTTTACGCCAACTTCTATTAATTCGACGCTGGTTTTTATTTTCGACGGGTTGTCTACGTCCATATCAATAAATACCCGCCAGCATGACTGGCCCTCTTTTATCGATGAAGGACACGCTTGTGGAAAATGGTCTTTGTACATGGTAAACCCCAACAACCTGAAATATGTAGGATAAAGATTAAGGGCATTTATGCTGCTTACGAAATTCGGGGCGACTCACTAATCACAGGGTGCGCTGGATTGACTCTGCGGCCTGTTGCCTTAGTGCGTTGCTGATACCAATTGCTTCAGCGAGATAAGCAAGATTATCCACCAGCACACATCGTGTCCCGGAACTGAGATCTCCAGTTACTCCCCAGCGGAGCATTTCACCAGGAGCCGGTTCATAATTATCCAGTTCACACTCAGGAAGGTCTACTGGCTCTCCCAGATAATCAATTAAGACCGGCCTGATATCGCTATATTCGGCATCAATACCAAGTGGCAGATCTTTCCTGACATATTGCCTCAGAACAAATAAATCCCTTTCGCTACATTGAGGGAAAATTCCAACCGGCAAGTTTGTGATAAGAATAGCTGCACCTTTTGAATCGCCAATTTCCTGAACGAGTTTTGCGGCGCACCAGACCGCCCCCTTCAGGAACTCCAGATTTTCATGCGATTGCTGTAATGACATATGACCTCTTTCTTATTGTCTGGCCCGCTTAAATCCATCGTTGCCATATGATTTAAAATACTCAGTAAACCCCTTATCGCTTTCACGAGTGTCGGCTGCGGCTTTTGAATTTGCCTCTTGCATGTCTCTTTCGCCTTTTTCCTGGCTGAGTTTCATGAAAGTCTTAATGTTATCGTCATTAGGGTCAGCCAGTACTTTCTGATAAGCCTTCTGGTAGCGCTCATCCAGGCTTAACCCTATTCCGAGACTCTGGCATCCGCTAATGCCGGTTATGAAAGCAATGATCAGAAACTTTCGTAGGTACGCACATTTCATCATTACTCCTACCGGGATGACCCGAGCATTTTGTTCCAGGCCGTAATCAGTGACTGAATCCCAGAAGTGGGCACAGGAGCAACCCATTTACAGCAGCTGAACCACAGGCGGTTAAACCGGTGAGGCATTTTCGTGATGTAGTTTTCCTTATACTCAAAGTTGTATTTATCACCAACGATGCGCGGAACTTCTTTGCAGAACGGACAGCGTTGAGCACCCGCGCTCATTTCAGGAACGATGATGAACTCGGTTTCCCCCAGCGTATCTGGATCCCACGGTTCGCGTTCACGCCAGCATGTGCCTTCTGGGAGCACGATATTCTCGTCGCATACGATGTATTCAAAGGTGGGAAATAACAGTTGATGAACACCGTGTTTACGCCAGCGCACTAACGCCAGAAACTCAATATGTTCTGAGCTATCGGCTTCCCGGGGAACAATAAAACGGTATACACCTGCTTTAGTCGGTAACCCTTCGCCCCGGATGCCAACTGGAGTCCAGCTTGGTTCTGTTGAGATACGGCGTAGTGCAGTCATAGTTACTCCCATTAAATTTTCTTCGTTCAATTTCCAGAATGAATCGATCTTTAAATCACTCTAACGGTAACTATTCCGATTACGAAATTCCGTTACCTTTAGGAATGATCGTGTTAACAGCCAGCATTGCATTTTTGAAGAAGTGTGCATTGCTACTTCTTAACTTAACAGAAGCATTAGAACTGACCGGGCTCAATGCCAGTAATGCGGTGCTGCGTCCCAGCCAGCGATAATATGAGAATAAACCCCACGAATTCAGGAATTCTCGTTTCATAATTGACATCAATTCAGATCTATCAGTCTGGTTAACTTTTGGGAACGTAATGAAAACTGCGCTATCCGGGTTCCGGGACAACCAACTGAAAACCTCTTCATTGGTGTAATAATACTTACCTTGCGTAAACACTCGCCCATTAAATCCTAATCGCACGACTGAGGACGGTATAATGTTATGGCAATAATCGAGCATGGGATATCCCATTTTCATCTGAGCGATATCAATGCGATTATCGCTCGGAATGCTTGCAGGTGCATTTGCATTTTTGAAACCGCGAGTACTGATCGAGTAATGACCGTCATCTGCATTCTGATAAACCCAGAATGGCTTGCAATACTCTTCTGAGTCTATAGCGGCTGTAAGATACGCTTCATCATAACTTTCAAATAACTTTTTTACTTTAGTCTGGTGGTCTGCAATATTTCTGGATTGAAGGTCTGGCCTGATTTTTAAAGGAATAGAATACACCGGTTCAAATGCCTTGACCGTATGGCCAGAACTCGTATGGTTTAGCAAATACCCAACCCACTCACGTTGAATTCCTTTTCCTATATACTCGCCGCTGTTCGCCCCTGCGTTGGTATCAAAACGCACGATAGATGTTCCACGCGCAGAAAGCATATTTTCAAATTCAGCACGGATAATGTTGGTATTTTTGCTAGTTAACGAATTCTGGAGATCATGCATATGTAGCCACCATTCATGTTTCAGCTTCGACTCTCACTATAATCACATGTTGAAATTTATTGTTACAGTGAGAATGAGGACGTTTTGCACCCAAAAATAAATAGCTTTTTCAACCGCAATTTGTGGGCATAAATGGTTTTTCTTAGCGTAAAAAAATAGCCGACTATGTCGGCTATTGTGACGATTCAACAGCTGGTGGTCAGAAAATGCACATCGAGGCGTATGCCGTCTTCTGGGAAACTTCAGTAGGGTTACGACCAATGAAAATACTACGGTTATTTTCTTTCTCGCTACGCATGAAGCGGTAGAGGTGGATGGCTACTCCATGAGCTTTCTGCACATCACGTCGGTGCAGCACAAGGTGCATTCTTTTTGGTGGTATGTGTGGGAAACGTTTCGCCAGAATTTGTCCAAGCACGTTAAGTGATTCACTGTTCTCGCGTAGCTGGTAAAGGTCTTCCACGATGAAAAAGATGTTATTCCCCCTGTCGAGTTCGTCAGGTACGGGGCACACTTTTAATCGGCACTCGATGACTTCACAACTCCAGTCACGATGAGGCAGAGACATGATGATGTTTTCTTTCTGCAAGACATTCGACATAAATCCCACCTCACGGTAAAAGCTGTATCAGTTTAACTCCCAAAACCCTTCGGCTGTGGGTTCTGCATTACGCACCGGCTCTCAGATTCCTTAAGGCTTTGATCCAGTATTATTCTTGAGAAATTTGAGTTCAGAACTACCCGGCTTCCCTTTTTGGGCCGTCTTGATAAATTCCCGCTCTTTGAAATACCACCGTTCAACAATTTGTGAAGATAGCGTATTGGATTCCAAGGCATAAGCCTGCAACTCCCTCCATGCAGCTATGTTATGCGGTTTGTATTTTGCCAGCTTAATATCCAGTTCTTCTTGCCAAGATCTGGCGCGTTTTGTAAAAACCTTTCGACCCAGCATTGGGAAAACCAAGAGCCCTGCTATATTGCCGACGAACTGTACAGACCAGTCAGAGGTTATGTAAAACCATATCCCGGCATTAACCGAAACCAGAACCAATAACCATGTTCCATACGCTCGCTGAAATGGAGGGAAGCAGTTATCTCGCCACATTCGAATACTTTTTCCAATGCTGTTCAGCAGGTTTTCGTTTGTTTTCATCAGTTATCTCTGTTCCTCTTCAGCATAGGCCGTTTGTATCAATTCAAACCTGTTCACCCTGACTACTTGAAGAACTATCTGATCGGTAATGCACCTAACCGGCGTAGTGCATCAGTAACCTCGTCTATGCCGAATAAAGACATTGGCGGGACTTTATCTCCAGAGATTGAGCAGGCTGTACACAATGCATTGTATGAGCTTACTCGTTCACGATGTAGAGACTGAAGGCTTACGATCAACAGATCTCGCTCTGGGCCCGTGGTAGCTCCTATAAGGTCAAATAAACTTTGTTTAACCACTTACGTAATCCTCCGTCAAAATCAGTCAAGAGTGCGCTCATTCTCCTCAGTTTCATTTTTTAATGAACGGAAAAGGTCGACAAATCAGGCGGTATTAAAGACACCATCGTCTTTTAGTCCCATCCGTGTGTATACATCATTAATATGCTTGTGAATATATTGAAGATCACTTGCCTGCTCATGCTGTCTGATACGGTCTTCATGGCGAGAATTGGATAACCGAATGCAACGTTCCCGTTGTTCAACAATGTACTCAGTACACTGGGTATGTTCAAACATGACCTCTCCCCATTGCCTGGCAGCGCGGAGATACAACCCTCTTTCTTCCAGGTCCCGGGCAAGTATCACCGATTTGGTCGCTGGTATCTGGTACATTTCTTCAGCGAGCAGGAACGCTGCTGCACATTTTCTTTGTCCCATATCTACCTCTACCCTTTGTATAGAGTCGACATCTGGGCAGAAGTGAATGAGATTAACTCTTCAACCTGCCATTCGCTGATACTCTCCTGGTGGATAACCGAGTCCAGAAGTGAGCAGAAGACCCGACCTTCACAGAAGGCATCGAATAAGGTTTGCCAGGCACCGGCGAATCGCCCGGCCAGTTTACTTCGCTGACGTTTACTGCGGCAGCGATGCAATTCTTGCTGAAACAAGGATTCGTTTTCCGCACTGCTTTTTTCATGCAGAGCATCCCATAACTGGTTGAACCGTGTTTCAGTACAATTTCTGGCCGTTACCATCGTCATAATATTTCCTTCAGAGGCGGTTAAGCCTGTATCAATGTTGCTATTTGATATCTATTTTCCACGTAATATTCAGGTGACGAAATCTCAGCTATAAATCGCTGATGGCTAATTAGTCTGACCCGCATTTCTCCCGGTTGTACGCCCCACCAGGTAGCACCCATTCTTTTGACATGTTAATGACGGGCAATGTATAGACCGGATTTACCGCTTGCAGCAGCGCTTCCTCATCCGTGATATTAATAGGAGAAATATTCTGGCTTAGATCCAGAACATTTATTCGTTTACGACTGATAGTGACCCCAAAGCGGTTTTCATAGTTGGCCATTGCGTGAATACGCTCGGGGAAATAATGTTTGATGGTTGCCCATATGCGAGCACTGTTGTATATACACGTTAAGCATGAACTGCGACCCCATCCAAGACGATACGGTACTGGGGCTGTAACACGATGTTTTGCTAAAATCTCCCAGACTTGTTCTTCAGACCATTCAAGTACTGGCCTCCAGGCATCAACTTGTCTTTTTTTGCAACTGCTGGTATGTGGCTCCAGTTGTAAGTAATTGAATCTATTAGAGCTTTCCGCTCTCCTTTCCCCCGTAATAAAAAGCACCTTTTTTCCGTCAAAGCGTCTCTGATTTGTGAGTGCTCGCCGACCAACATCAATTTTTAGTGCTGATGAGCACCAACGTGTTTTAAGGCTTGGTGATTGCTGAGGGAACCGAAGTCGCGTGGCGGGAGTGCTTCGCTGGATATCACGTTCCGCGATTATTAATCCATCTGGGGTTTCGATACATTGCGGGCGACTGTAGCCATTCTCTTTCAGCATCTCACCTTCCATTCCTCCCTGAAGCCAGGAGAACATCAACGGTATCTGAAATGTTGAAGCTATTTTGCGGTTGTAGTCGGCCATAAATGGCCAGTCCATTAAAGTACTTCCCTCGCGGCCATCAACATCGTGATGCCAGAGTTCCACCCTGGACAGATCGACCCCGATGTCAATTAAGTGGAGAAGGCAGGCTATGGAGTCTTTTCCGCCGCTAAGGCAAATGATTATCACGTCATAGCAAGATATGTCGATATCTGGAGCGTTCCTGTACGTTTGTCCTGATAGTGGCGTGGTGATGCCTGCTATGCTACTCAGTGCAGGAATAATAAAGTTATCGTCGATTAAATCACTCACTTGCCGCGCTCCTGCTCTGAAGTGAATTTGTCAGAATCGCAGCAAGTCTAGTCTCGCCTAATGATGAGGCCAGATCTGATAGCGCTAGTTTACCTGCTGCTTCCATACCAAGTGCCTTTACTCGACTGGTATCAAGAACTGCAATTCTTTGGCCTGTTGCCTTACAGACAAGCGCATATCGACATACGCTTAATGTGCGATGGATGATGAATGAGAACATTTGATTGTCGATTTGTGCGCTGAATTTGCAGATCACATTTACTTTATGCGTCAACCCATTCTGGATTATGATTGTTGCAACATCGTCTTTAGGCATATCTACCTCCGGCTTTTTACTAAGCCTAATACGACGCTAACAGCTGACGAAATTTGCTTACAGATATAACTTTCACTGCAAATATCGTGTTATGAGTGACTGATTACTGCTTTGGAGACAGAATGGATTTTTCTAAAACTACTGTAGTGAAACCCGGTTTAATTGGTGATAACAACGCGTATTGGGCGATGCACTTTTGCTCAATTATTGAAACCCTTTATGATAATAACCGGATGAAGGTACGTTTTAATTCCCCTCTCATGGGGAAACATACACCAACAATGAGAAACCTAGTTTCATTAGCTGGTGAAGGATATTTTTCTTTAATTAAAGATCAGTTCAGAAACTTCGGTCTACAAAATTTGCTCTGCCACTATCTGATGAGTTATGAAGGTAGAGAAGTCTTAAATACTATACTTATTAATTTGTCTGATTATCGCAATGTCGATATCCTCGCTAATATGAGCCAGTTTGGTGTATTCATTAGCTGCCGTGACTTTAGAAGTGGCACTAATTTTGCGGTAGAGCATAATCCTTATCTACTTGGCCATGAGAATGTCTTTTATAATTCAGTTTATAATAGCTTAAAGTTTGCAGATCTATGCATTCTTTTCCGTATGAGAACGAATCCTAACCAAGAATCAGCTACTTTGTTTGGCATTCTTGGAGAGGTCGAAGGAAACAATGGTCAGGACTTGAAGAGACCGGCCTTCTGGGGAAGGAAAGGTTTGTATTTGTCTTTTGGTATTGGAGTCAATCCTAAACCCAAGGGGGAAAAACGTTCTAATCAATTTCAGCTTAATGACTGTACTTGCCAGTGGGTAAACGCTGCTGATGGTTATAAATTTGTCGCTATTTTTGAGTCAGAACACCATCTTGTTACAGATTATCTCGATGCAATAGGTACTATTGAACACCTTAATAAATTTGGCCCCAACCATCCTTTTCTAACACATTATCCAGCTCGGCACATTCTAAACATTGTGAGAGATGGCTGGGATAAATCAGTTGATATATTGATTACTGAACTGCGACGTTATCTTGCGCCTAACGAATTAGCTTCGCTAGGAACAAATCCAGTAATACCCTTTATACCCTCATTCAAACATTAAAATAAATGGGGCTACGGCCCCATTTTTTACTCACGATATAAGATGTAATAACATTTTCTGACCTGCATACTGTTGTTCAGGTAACCACAAAGTGCTTCACGACCATCCTGACTACGACCTATCCATAGGCCAGCCAAGCGTTTATCTGGTTGCTCAGACAGTATGAAAATTTTGCTGTTAATAAGACCAATGAATGGGCGTTCTACTCCCTGGGGGACTACAAAATTCCCCAGCGGTTTGTAACTTTCCAGGTTCAATACGATCGCAGCTGTCTGGTCACTGGAATTGTCAGCATCGTCCTGTTGCTCGCTGGCAGCAGGTTGTTGGTAGTTTTGAGAAGGCTGCTGAGCATAGAAATCGTTCGGATCGATCGATTCTGCGCTGGTTATGAAGGGCAATAGTGCTAAAAGGCCAAAAACAGCTTTTTTCATATGTCCACCATAGGGTTATGCGTTTAAATATGATTAGGCTATCAGTACCAATGCTGTCAGGCTAAAAACAATGGGGACAAATTGAGGGCTTTTATGTTGTGTTTATTGCTATTTTTGTCCTGCAATAGCATCTATTTCACACAATACACAGTGACATTTAGCTGGTGGCTCAAGTCGTTCGAATTGCGTCAGATTATGCAGACGTAATCGAGGTATACGTCTGACAGCATGATGGCCACACGAAAGTTCAAGAAACCAGATTCGTCCGTTACGGCTCCCGTCCTGAACCTTTACGTTTACAACTTCTCTCCATATGCGAATCATGGCTAACCTTCTGCCGGGCTCGGTGGTTCATCGTTGTCCTGGGTAATTTTAACGTAATCACCCTGATTGATAACGATTACTTCATTAAGATGAGGGCTGTAACGTACCCTCTCTACTTCGTCGAGATAGTCCACATGTCTACGCGCCTTGTTATTCGAGAAGCCGAGCGCTTTCCCTATTGCGTGAACTGATGGCCCACGGCCACCATTTCTGTTCATGTATTTTTTGACATACGTGATGATTGCTTTCCTGTCACTGGTCATGTCCGGGAGTTCGGCAATGTCATCATGACCTTGTCCTTTCGCTACGCGCAGCGTCATAGACTTTCTTTCACCATCGATAATGATTCGTCCCTGGTCATGCAACTGCCGGATACGCCGGGAAACGAGCCCTTTTGAATACCCCAGAGAAGAACAGATCTGCTCGTAAGACGGTGCTGCACCCTGCTCTTTGATTTCTGTCACAATGAAATCAAAGAGCCTGTCCAGGTGGGCATTTGCTTTTGGGGCGTTCTGTGCTTTTCCAGAAACACTACCGGCGTTGTCTTCAGTCATATCCCTTCCGTCCAGTTGGTGGTTGTTAATTAATGCGGGCTATCGACGTTCTTCGTCGAACTGAGACTAAAAGGCACGACGTCCGCTTTTACATCAGTTAAGGAGTGATTACCGCAGAGTTGCCCTTTAACTTTAGTCAGGCCCACCAGCGCATCCTCAAGCAGTTCTGATTCCTGAGATGTCACATTACTACCCAGTTCCATACCGATTTTTTCGCCCGCGTCCTTGAGGATACTGATAGCACGATCGATAGATTCACTGTACATAATCGCCACCTTGTTCGTTTTGTTAACATAGCCAATTAGTGCGTGTTCAGCTATAGCTGAGTTGTTTTATCACCTGTTTATGCGGCCCTTTTTCTTGCCAGGCAGCGAGCTAAAACCCGTTCCCTGGCTTCATGCTGCTCATCGATACAAAGCTGAATTCCCAACCCCAGGATGTAACGCTCCTGAAGTTCTGCCGGATGGAGGAAATTGAGCGCGGTGAAACCAGCTGGCACGGAACCATATTTGGCCAGGCTGTCTTCGTAACGTCGCTGGGCTATTTCACAAATTAAGTTATATTGAGCAATAGCTGCCTCACGTCCAACTTGATTGAATATTTCAACCGCCAGGACTTCCGAACATGTCTGCATTTTTGCATCCGTTTTGTTTACCTGACATCAGTATCACCCCGATGTGCTGGCTAACGAAATTTACGGATAGATGAATGTAATGAGGGGAATAGAACGTAATGGAATGTTTATACTGAACCCAAATTATGGGGAGCTTGATAATCAAATGTGGAAGTCTGTTGAGAAGCAGACTTCCAGACTTGGTATTAACTGGTTTTCTGACTATTAAGCCAGCTGATTAGCTCATCTTGCGTGTCAAAAGACGCGACAAAGGTCTGCTCCTGATCAGGACGTTGTGCATCCCTTATCGCTCTGAATGGAGCTTCACCGCTATAGTAGAATATTGGCTCCGCACGGCGTTTGACCCATGCTGATTGCTCGCGCTCTGCGAGCTCGCAGGCTTCTTCGTAATTGTCCGCTACTCCCAGCACTGTCGAACGATCCCAAGCTCCTCCATTCAGGCATCGAACAGTGATTTTCCCGTCCGGGCAAGTAATGCCATATGGATGATCCCACCAGGCATCAAGCTGAGACTTTGAGCGCTTTTCATTAGGTGTATCGTCGAAGTTTTTAGGTAATACCGGATTAAGGGGTATGCAGTTTGGCACTTGGATTCTCCCTGTAGCCTGAATCTACAAATAGGCAGTAAGCAATGTTCGTCAGGTTAACATGTACCTCCTGTTAGGTAATTAAGTACTTCGTTCCATTTTCGATATTCGCGTTATCTGACTCATTTTCTCCGACTTCAGGAGATCTCCATGCTGCTACGTAAGCCATGTGAATCAGGCTTGTTTTTCGCCCCGCTTTGACCCCATTTCCATGATGTTCTCAAACCTCGCGCTGTTACAGTAGGACAACTGCTACTGACGAGGTGAATATGACCAGATACCTTGGATACTGCGCCCTTGCGCTCCTTACCGTCCTGCCGACCGCTTCGGTATATTCTGCTGTACAGAATGATACAATGGGCCTATACGCTCCCGATCCCAGCTACACACCTGACATCCAAAATTCAGCACCTGTAACGCCTTCTCCGGGGGATGACAGTCTGTACAGTGATGACGTACCCGATTCATCTACCGCTCCAGAAAGCACCATTACCCCCCTGAATAGCTTTGATGTTATGTCTTTTTCTATAGGGCCGGTAAGCCTGCGGATGACAGCTTCTGAAGCGATCACTGCTATCACTGACAAACTTGGCCAGTCTGCTGGTGAAGAAATTCAAAAGCGCTACAGTAACAACTCATTGAATAGTATTTTCTGGGGAGATGCTCACCAGGAGACGGTGGTCTATTTTATCCCCGATACGGCAGTTGACCCCATTGAGCCGGTGGCTTACAAAATCCGCTTTTCATTCAGCAACCCTGATCTCTTACTGAAGTCGGCGATCGAGAAATATGGAGAGCCTTCAGTCTCTGATGCCCAGAGAGGTCGTTATATCTGGTGCAAGGCACTGGCGGAGAAAACGAATAAGTGTGATGACAGTAAATCTGAGCTTACGCTGACAACGCGAGAAGTTGAAGACACTGGCATCCTGACTCTCAGCGACCCAACGGTCTCATTTGATGCCTCGCGGACTGCAACGGCCACCCCGGATAAAGACCAGGCTGCGACTGAAGATAACCAGGGGCCATTGCCACAGCTCTGAAGTCGTCCGTCGCTGTCCAGCATCCTTTTGCAGGATTACTAAACCGACTGAATTCGTCAGCCGGTTTTTTTATCTGAATTTTACATTAGCGTCTGAAAGTACGCTTTCCAAACGGGCTTATCTCTTTGACGTGAAAACCCGCATTAGTCAGCATCCTGGCCATGACAACTGATGCAGGAAGACAGGATGCCTCCACTTTATGGCCGGGAGTAGCATCCAGAATACTTTGCAACATGGAGCGCCCAAATCCTTTTTGTCTTTGACTCCTGGTAACACCAAACATCCTGATTTCCAGATGTGAAGCAAGTCCATTTGCACCATTTTTGCCCGTCAGTAGGGCAAAACCTATCGCTGCGCCATTATGTTGAGCATCAAAGACAAACAAGAAATCGGCGCAATTCTCTCCCCGTTCCCGCCTGGCAATGGCTTCTGAGATCTGACTTTCGAACTGAGACAGTCCGTCATCATCATCAAAGTTAAAATACCCATCCCGCATACCGTCGCGAATCACCGCTATGATAAAGGGAACATCCTGTTTGGTTCCAAAGCGCATTTCAGGGGCAGATAACACCGTCATCAGTTTGTCTCTCGTAACCGTTATTATTCCATCAATTTGATTACATGGAGGTAAAGAGGTCAATAGAAATGAACGGGGTATTTCGCTGATGACCATTTGATCGGTGTTAGTGGTTTCAGTAGCAGAGCCAGGAGGTATATAAGGCCAGCAAAAATGCCAGCCTTTTTCATTTAAACCGGTTTTCTTATGATTCTCTTGATCGGCATTCCTGCCTTATCAAAATATCGGGTTGGCCATATTTCTTGAGGTTCTTCACCAATTGCATTAGCGATGATGATCTCGCCTCTAGGCCAGTCACGTGTCAGTGCATTTGCCAGAGTGCTGCTTGAAAGACCGTTAGCCCTACTCAGTGAGGCAAGTGACAAACCTTTCTTATGTAGCGCAGCTATGATGTCTGCCTTATGCCAGTCCTGTTTTTCCATCTCCATTTCCTTTGGTGGTGAATCGGAACATGGTTTGCAGTACCAGCTAATGACGACTGGCGAGCCGTAAGGCTCCCACGCCCCGACCCACCATTGACAAAAAACAGGCGAGCGAGTGCGAACCGTTCAAGTACATGAACGGCGTGTCATTAGTCGGGGCTGCAAATCCCCACTCTTACGATTTAGTAAGGGCTACAACAGTTTACAGCATTTAAAGGGTGTATCAGAAGTGTTAATGCCGTAAGTTTGCGAGTCGGTTTGAAATTCAGATAATAACTATGCTTAATGGCCTGTTCAGGAAAGCACTTCGATGCTGTTCATATAGCCAAAGCCGAATATCCGCTTTCTGCCGATCCCGAAAGCGTATGCCTGTTCAAGTGCGCCGACATCTTCAATCACGCATTCAGCATCGTACTGGCTCATCGGTACAATGATCTTGTGGGATGTACGGCCAACGCTCCCGGGCTTAATAATATGGAACTTGGTGCTTCGAACGATACGTAACCGTCCACAGATCACTCCGGCCCGTTCCAGGTGATAGTGGATATAATCCGGGAGTTCATGGGCAGGTGGACAAATCTCTCTTTTCCGGCCTCCAGCTTCCTCGCGTCGAATAGTGGCCAGCGAGCCGCAGATTCGAATTTTCTGGCCAGACACAAACATGATTTCCTTCATGACTTCGCCAGGGAGCCCGAGTGCAACAGCCGTTCTCAGAACAACCTGGGTGTCGGAGGCACTTTGTTTGCGAGAGTAGAAGGTGTATGGGAGTCGCGACCCAGAACGTTCCTGGACTACCTTATCCAGTTGCTGGTGGATCCCATACACGTCACCTGGGGCGATTCTGAACCTGAGCGCACATTCAAAGTATTTCACGCCACATTCCTTGCTGAACATAATGAATTTTCAATATTAGTTTCAGGGTATGGCATGGACGGCGAGTGACGAAATTATGAGGGGGGAATACGGCCAGTCCTTTGGCCGGTGTGGTCAGAGAATCATTTCGATACTTTCGCCGTGGAATATACCGATCACATCTGTCTTGAGGCGGTTACTCCTCGGCTTTACTTCATTGGCCACGAACTCTGGCAATGGCCGAATTTTCACGTGCTCATCCTGAATGATAATGAACGGCATAGATGAAGCGGCAGAAAGACGCAGTATCTGGTCGGGGTGTTCAGGATCAGCCATCGCGATGTTTGCAGCTGGATGCACTTTAACCGGACGGCGTAAGCGAAGCTTTTCTTCCGGTACACGCGCAATAGCCTTAATCAACGAGTTGAGTCTGACTGATTTATCTTCATCTTCCTCGATGTCCTTGCCCATCTTCTGGAGCAACTCGATTTTGTTAACCCTGCTAAAAAGCGTCTTTTGCCTCCAGCCGAAACTGACCAGATTGACGTTAGCATTATCAAACATACGCAGCTGCCGATAGAGATGCAGGGTCATGACACCAGGGCAGGCGCTATGCAGCGCGTTGAAGCGCATGTATTCCGGTCGGCGATCACCACCGTAGTTTTCGATGATGTGGCGTTGAATGCTCTCTTTATGCTGGTTGATGGATGTCACCAAACGGGTAACCAGCTGAGAGAATTCCGCATCTGTATTGTCGTACCATAATACGCCGGTAGTGCGCCGAGCGGACTTCTGCGAATAGCCATCCCTGATATGCAGGTCAGCGTATGCCGCGCAGGCAGCATGGACAGCATCGTGTCCCTGTTTCAGCTCAGGCATGATGTGTTCGATGGCCATATCTTCTTCGCCATCAGCAACGGCTGGCAGGACGCAGACACTCGCCTTGAGCGGAAGCCGGGAACCCAGCACTCCACGAAGTTGTGTGATCTCGCTCTCCAGCGTCTGGAAAGTTGTTGAGATATTCATTTCTATCCCCGAAAAAGGGCTCTAAACTCCCTCCGCTGCACGGAGGACTGTATGTACATACATACTCATAACAAGCGAAACCGAGTATATCAAGTTCGTTTTGTTTACAGACGAATTTTATCGATGACGAATGAAGTTTTCACTGCTGATTAGCCAATCCTGACGCGAGGGATTTCATTAATGTTAGTGAGATAGGATGGTGACAATAACTCCCGCCGCATCGTCCAGTCTTTGTCGATGCCCTGGCCCGCAAACCATAATTTCCCCCGACCTGACCGGTTAATTCTATCCATCACGCCCATCAACGCTTCACCATTGGCAAAGAGTCGGTTCTCACCAAACAAATCGAGCTGGCTGGTGGCGCTATCATAAAAGTCAGATAGCATCACTCCGGCTTTATGGTATCGGTATCCCTCCTGCCAGATATGCCGGAGCCCTGCGACCGCAGCCGCAATGATTTCCCGGGTATCGGCGGTGGGGTTTTCCAGCTTGACTGTCTGCTGGCCACTGTAAGGGGCCGTTTTCGAATAGTAACTTGTGCCAATAAAAACCGTTATGCAGCGACAGTATTGCTTCTCTTCGCGCAGCTTCTCGCCTGCACGTTCGGCATACTCACACACCGCCTGGTGCATTGCTTCGTAGTGCTCTATTTTCTGGCCGAATGAACGCGAGCTGATGATCTGCTGCTTAACCTTCCTCACCTCTTCCAGGGCTATGCAGGACTCGCCATTCAATTCGCGCTGCGTTCGCTCCAGTACGACTCCAAATGTGTTACGGATAAGCGATGTTGGCGCATTGGCCAGATCGAGAGCAGTCCTGATGCCCATGCTGTTCAGTCTGGTGGCATATCTCCGGCCCACCCCCCAGACATCGCTTACGTCAATATATGGCAATAATTTACGTTGTCTTTCTGGACTGCTGAGATCAACCACTCCGCCTGTTTTAGTCCATGTTTTTGCAGCTTTATTTGCTAGTTTTGCCAAAGTTTTAGTTGTCGATATGCCCACCCCCACGGGTATATGGGTGCTCTTTAATACGGTTTTCTTTATTTCTCTTCCATAGTCATCAAAATTATAATTTTTCTGCATTCCTTCAAACGAAAGGAAAACTTCATCAATACTGTAGACCTCAGTATTACTGGAGAATTTAAATAATGTCTCACACACCCTACGGGAGATCTCCGCGTACAAGGCATAGTTAGAACTGAAAACATGTACACCGTTAGCTTCAAAGAATGCTTTCTTCTGGAAGTACACGTCACCATTCTGGATACCTAATTTTTTAGCTTCCGCTGAACGTGCCACGACCATGCCATCATTGTTCGAAAGGCATACAATTGGCTTGTTCACCAGATCGGGCCGAAAGACTCTCTCGCAGGAGGCGTAAAATGAGTTGCAATCCACCAGGCAGAACATCACAAGGCCTTGTACACGATGAAGGTCACCACGCCAAAAATGGCCAGTTCTTCGCCTTCTTTCAGATAGATCGGTGACATCCGGCTATTCATTGGCAGTAGCGCGGGAGCCGGGCTTAGCTGCAACCGCTTAATGGTGAAATCACCATCAACGGTCGCAATCACAATATCCCCCTCTTTCGCCTCAAGTGAGCTATCCACGATGACCAGATCGCCTTCGTGAATACGTGCCTCTACCATCGATGAACCTGTTACTCGTAAGAAGTAGGTTGCAGATGGATGTTTGATGAGGTGAGTATTTAGATCAATAAATTCATCAACATAATCGGAAGCGACTGAAGGGAAACCTGCGCTGACAGGCTCAACGAACAACGGGAATTGGCCTGGTGATTGTTGTGTCACTGGGATAAGTTTCATAATGCTCTGCTCTTCGTGGTGCTGTATATCCATACAGTATTATAGACAGGAGCCAGGAATTTTCGCACCTCCTTTTCCGAAAGTTATTTTCCGCTATCACTCTTCAGGTTTTTCTTATCACTTGTCCAGAAGTGGGTAACTGCACATAACAAATTGCAACCATATGATTCCTCAGTTCATTTTCAGAATTTACTCGTGCTTACTTCGTATACAATTCGGAATTTATCCGTACATTTTATAAGGAGTAATAACGATGAAGCAGTTTACAAATGAAGCAACTCAACAAATGCTGGCCGACTTTGACAAATCCCCTTTCTCTGACGCTGATCTGGCCGCAATGGATGTGGATGCTCGACAAATTATTGAGCAGAACGCTGAAAGGGATCGCCAACACCCGGTAACAGCAATCTGGCGTGTTGCGGTCGAGGGAAGCCTGACTGCGCGAGGTGGTGTCGTAACCGCTGTTGATAGCGCCAGGGTTATGGATCTAGGCAACGGTCAAATGGTCAAAATCGCAGTGGAGGGTGATGCAGTCACTTATACCGATGGTTCATCTGCACGGATTGTTTCAAGCGCTGGCCAGAAAGCTACACACTTCGAGAAAGGGCTCGCGCTGGTGGGCAGCGTACTGGATAACGGGGATGAAATTGTCTCGACCCCGCAGGACAGATTAGTGCTGTTATCGCGCAAAGGTATGGCTGAAGCCCCCGACTTTCTGGCAATACCCGGAGGCGTGACTCATGGGGTATCGAACTAACAATTATGGCCGGGGCCAGGCGCTCCACGGAGATAAAACCACCACAGGCGCGACCGTCCTTACTTGGGGTCAGTTTGGATATCGAAAATTATTGTACTATAAGGACTTCCCCGGCATGTCAAAGCCGGTATTTATGGTTTCTGTCTGCTCTTCAGTAAAAATAAAGGGGAGAGACTGCGGTACTATAAACGGCCATGATGAATCGTCATCGATTCGGGCCCTGATGAAAGACGCGCGTGAGGTTCTTGTTCGTTAAGCGGATACGTATATCCTGTACAATAGCCAGATAGGCCTCACGGGGTCTAACCCTTTATCATCAACGAATTGCAGGTCAGATGGTTATACAGCTTCGAGCTTTAGTTGACTGAGTACAGCCGGAAATCATCACCGTAATGTAGTGATGCCCAACACAGCCGCGCATTTTTGGCGGCGATGGCCACAACAGCCCGCCAGTACCCTCTGCGCTCAACCAACATACAAACCCAACGGCTGAATGAGTCAGTCCTTTTCCCGGCGCCAATAAGCACTGAACGAGCCCCCTGAACCAGAAGCGTTCGCAGATACGAATCACCGGCTTTTGTGATCCTGCCGAGTTTCGACTTTCCCCCGCTGCTGTATTGTGATGGCGTCAGCCCCAGCCAGGCTGCCAGTTGACGTCCATTTTTAAAATCATGTGCATTACCGATACTGGCGACCAGTGCACAGGCCGTTGTGGGACCAACGCCCTTTAGCTCCATCAGCCGCTGACTGCGATGATCTGTTTTGGCTATGTGGGACAAAATTCGGTCATATTCAGTGATGTTAGCTTCAATGCGATCAACGTGTTCCATCAAATCATCAACACATTGCTGAACCTGAAGCGGTAAAGAGCTCTTCTGCACAGAAACCATGTGGCGCAGGGCATCAGCACTTTGTGGCGCGATGACACCGAATTCAGATATCAATCCTCGCAGACGATTATACGTTGCTGTTTTCTCTTCGATAAAACCCTGACGGGTACGATGTAAACACTGCATGGCCTGCTGGCTTTCGTCTTTCACTGGTACGAACCGCATATGCGGACGACGAACAGCTTCACAGATAGCCTGAGCATCAGCTGCATCATTTTTTCCTGATTTTCCGGCCATACGATAAGGCGATACAAACTTAGCAGCCATCAGACGTGGCTCATGACCATACTGCCGAAACAATCTTGCCCAGTAGTGAGCCCCGGAGCATGCTTCCATCCCGATAACACAGGGAGGCAAACTTGCAATTAACTCAGGAAGTGCAGCACGCGATACTTTAGGCTTAACCAGAACAGTTCTACCATTTTGATCAACACCGTGAACAGCAAACACATTTTTAGCAAGATCGATACCGACAGTCGTGATAGTCATAACGAATTCCTCCGGGACGATGTGTACCCCATGATTGCACAAGAGTTAATCAGGCGCATAATCAGGGGAAGTCCCTTCCATTCGTTAAGGCTATTTTTTGACCTTTCGACTTTAGCGGGTCTCAACCGACGAAACTTACCGGAAGCCGGTATCCGGTTGCTTTTCCAGATATAATCGCCTGTCAGATTGATATGCTCCCAGCCTAGCGGGGACAAATGCGACAGCAATTGATCGTTGATCTTCACCCCTTTACGCTTCAGGGCATCGACCGCTCTTTCCATATAGACGGTATTCCACAGCGAGATAGCTGCCGTCAGCAGCGTCAGTCCACTGGCGCGATAGCTCTGATTTTCCGGTTTACGATCCCTGATTTCACCCAGACGGTGCAGGAATACCGCGCGCGCCAGCGCGTTACGGGCTTCTCCTTTATTCAGTCCCGCCTGGACCCGCCGACGAAGTGCCGGATCGCGGAACCAGTCGATCATAAACAGCGTTCGTTCAATACGGCCAATTTCTCTCAGTGCTTTGGCAAGTCCATTTTGCTTTGAGTAGCTGGCAAGCTTTTTCAGCATCAGGGATGCCGTCACTGTTCCCTGCTTTATCGAGGTTGCCAGACGCAACACTTCACGCCAGTGAATTTCGATCTCTTTCAGGTTCAGGCTGGTCGTTGATATCAGTGACTGAAGCGCCGGGTACTGGTCTGCTTTCCCTTTGATAAACAGCTTCTTGTCATGGAGATCCCTGATTCGCGGACAGAACGCAAATCCCAGCAGATGCATCAGGGCAAAGACATGATCGGTGAAACCCGCGGTATCGGTGTAATGCTCCCTGATTTTCAGGTCACTTTCGTGGTACAGCAAGCCATCGAGAACATGGGTTGAATCCCTGACCCGACTTATTATGCAGGTGTAAAACGGGCTGTATTGATCCGAAATATGGGTATAAAACTGTCGTCCGGGCTCCTGCCCATATTTCGGGTTAACCTGTCCTGCGTAGCGGCCAGTGCTGCCTGTTCTGAAATTCTGTCCATCTGATGATGATGTTGTCCCGTCTCCCCAGAATGCCGCCAGCGGCCTTTTCCCCTGCGCGTTTACCAGTTCTGCAAGGGCGGCTGAATAGGTTTCGTCGCGGATGTACCATGCCTGAATATCTTCAAGTGATGATTTGGTACTCCCGGGGCAGGCTTCTGCCATTTTGGTCAGGCCAAGATTGATGCCATCCGCAAGAATGGTGGTGAGAAGCAGGCGGGTATCGGGACGGGTAATGTCATTTTTTATATGCGAAAAATGTCGGGTAAACGTCGTCCAGCCGTTTACCTCATCGAGAATTTCCGTGATTTTAGGGCGCGGTAGCATGCTGTAAACCAGCTCTGCCAGCGGTGAAACCTGCGCCGGTACGCAGTTATCCAGCGGAGAGACTTTTACGCCCCTGTCGGAAATTTCCACATCGGGCAGTTCACCAAGGGCTGCCATGGCATTGACCTCTTCAAGTCTGGACTGAAGCAGGGTCATACGGCTGGTAATGTACTCATGGTAATCAGCAGATACGGGCAGTGGCAGCGCCGGAGTGAGTTTGTCAAAGTCCTTTTCGGGAATGAGGTAATCATCAAAATTTTTGTAGCGCCGTGAGCCTTTAACCCAGATGTCCCCGGAGCGCAACGCTCCCTTAAGCTCGCTGAGCGCACAAAATTCATAATACTGCCGATCAATACCCGCAGGTGTAATCACCACCCTGTGCCAGCTTTCAGGGACAAACTCAAGCGGCGCAGTCGCCGGAACTTTACGTGAGTGCTTCAGGTACATATCCTTGATCACAACCAGCGCATCAGCCAGAGGTTGCGCTGCCGGGGTTGCGACTAACTGTAAAGTGGATAACATGCGTGGGGCATATTTCCGTAATATGCTGTATTTCTCGGTAATAATATGCAGCGGGTCAAAATTATTTTTTCTGGCGAGATGGCGTGTTTCCTCCAGACTGGCGACAAATTCAGGCCATGGGAGTATATTTTCTATTGCGAGCCATGGATCGTCACCGGAATCGCGGGCATCAGACAGCGCCTGACCGACATCGATGTACTGCCTCAGTTTTGACTGGATCAGCTTTCCGGTCTGCTGAAGGCGCTCTGCCTGTGTTCTTTTGGCTTTGCTGAAAAGGCTGTTCAGCATTCGCTCATGCAACTCAATCACTTCGTCTGTCAGTGTGGCTCTGGCTTCTTCCAGCACGCACACCAGGATCGCATGACGCCGGGTTGCTGAAAATCGGGTCAAATCACGGCTACTCATCTTCCGGCCTTCCCGCGCCAGTTTCAGCAACCGGTTCTGGTGAATGGTACGATCTATACCTTCCGGTAATGCCAGCGATTCAACGCTGCTGAGCCGATCAAGATGTTGCAGCAAGTTCTTACCATTGATTTTACCCGGCGGTTGCAGAAGCCATGTCAGCCTGGAAGACTGATTATCCGATGACTCAAGTAAACGATCCAGGGCATCCCTGTGAGCCGGAGTTAACGGGGCATTCAGAGTCTGAAATACGATTTTATCGCCGCCTGCCATGGCCTCAGCACAGGTACGCTCCACGACATCAATCGCGGGGATTATTACGTTGTTCTGCCGGAGCCAGACCAGCATCTCTTCGGCCAGGAGAATACCTTTATCAGTACGCGTCGCCATCGACAGCAGGTGTGTAATACAGTCCTGCTGTATTTTGCCGGTAAATGCCTTCACGCCAAGATAGCGGTACAGTTCGGTTAAATGCTCGCGCCGGGTCGTATCCCTGCCGGAAAGGTAAGCAGGCCAGAGATCACCGGTAAGATTTAGCCTGCTGGCGATATGTTTCAGCAGTGCATCAGAGGGTGGGATTTTTTTATCCGGGGCAAAGCCAACATTTTTCAGATAGCAAAGAAGGACGGCAAAACCAAAACGGCTGGCGGGTTTACGGTGAGCACAGATAAGCGCCAGATCATGCTCACTGAAATAGGCCATCCGGGTCAGCGTTAACTCATCGTCTGGCAATGCCAGTAATGATTCTCTTTCCGACAGAGAAAGAATCTGCCTCCTTGCCATATAGTTTCCCTCATAAATTATCCGATGCGGTATTTTTAACAAAAATGGTTATCGCATAAGGGTACACCCTGACGGTATAACCAAAACGTGACATCACACGATTTATGCCATAACCTATATGCGATAGATTAAATGCAATAACTTAAATGCGATATTATGGCGGAAAAATGTTCATCAGAGCTTATTTAAGGGCATCGACGGAAGATCAGTTCGCTGACCGGGCAAAAGAGATGCTGGAGCAGTTCGTTCAGCAGCGGGGACATAAAATCGCCAGCTACTACCTGGAGAATATCAGCGGCACAAAACTTGATCGCCCTGAGCTGGGGCGCTTACTGATGGACAGTCACCACAATGATATCTTGCTGGTCGAACAGATAGACCGTCTGACCCGTCTGAGCAACAGCGACTGGATGACGCTGAAAAAGCAGATAGAAAAACATGAGCTGCGGATTGTCAGTCTTGATGTGCCCACCTCATGGCAGGCGCTGTCAGATAAAGATCCTTCGCAGGCGGACCCGATTACTCGCGCAGTAATAACCGCCATCAATAACATGCTAATCGACCTGATGGCCGCGATGTCGCATAAGGACTGGCTGAGCCGCCGCCAGCGGCAAAAACAGGGGATTGAACGGGCTCATACACTAGGTAAATACCAAGGTAAGCAAGCTGATCGGGAGCGTCACCAGAAAGTACTGTATTATCGGCAGGTTAAGAAATTGAGTATTCGTGAAACCGCAGATGCAACAGGTTACAGTGCTTCGCAGGTATGTCGGATACAAGCGCTGTATAAAAATAATGAATTTTCCTGAAAGGCTGGAATAACGGTGTTTATTGCGATCATTGCATAGGCGTCATAGTTAGGGCTTGTTAATGACTAGCAGCCTGGAAGTACGCTGTGTGCCAAATCCAAAAATAGTCATTCACACCCTGAATCACTTTAAAGTGATTCAGGGTGTGCGCTTATAGCTGCCATTCAAGGCGTTAATAATTTTTGTAGATTTTCTATTCCATATAATATGTTTTCAACGAATCTGGAGAAATGAAGTGCCATGTGTGTATGGCACTTCATCTCTTATTTACTCATTGACTCCGTTACCGTCTGCCAGGTTATGAAACCACCACTCAGATTATATGTCCGGAAGCCGTGAGCCTGCAGAATACGGTATGCCACATGCCCGCGCAGGCCACTCTGACATCCTATAAAAATTTCTTTATCTTTAGGCAATTTTCCAAGGTTTTCCCGCAGGGAATCAAGAGGGATGGATAGCGCGTCAGGATATTCACCAAATTGTTTCAGTTCGGCAGGAGAGCGAATATCAAGTAAACAATAACTGCCCGGTTCCCGTTGTAACACATCGCTGACATGACATATGGCCGTATCTCCTTTCATTACATTTGTCGCCACCATACCAGCCTGGTTAACGACGTCCCTTGCACTGTTAAAAGGCGGAGCATAAGTCAGCTCAAGATGTTCGAGATCGTTGACGGTAAGCCCCGCGCGCTGTGCGACAGACAGGACATCGATGCGTTTATCAACCCCTTTTTTCCCTGATGCCTGAGCCCCGAGAATTTTACCGGTATCGGGGCTGAACAGCAGTTTCAGACTGATCATCGTTGCCCCCGGGTAGTAACCGGCATGATCAGCGGCATGGACGTAAACCTTCTCGTATCGGGTGCCATGAACTTTCAGCTGCTTTTCATTCGCACCGACGCTGCCAATACTCAGCGAAAATACCTTACAAATGGATGTCCCCTGACTGCCATGGTAAAGGCTGTGACGATCTAGCATGTTATCAGCAGCAATGCGTCCCTGGCGGTTGGCGGGCCCTGCCAGAGGAAAATTAGCGGGTTCCTGAAAGACAAAGTCTGGGGTTTCAACGGCATCCCCCACGGCGTAGATGTCAGGGATACTGGTCTGCATACAGGCATTGACGCTTATGCCTCCCCGTTTACCCACTGCGAGCCCGGCTCCTGTGGCAAGGCTGTTCTCAGGTTTTACCCCGATGGCGAGAATAACCATGTCGGTCTGCAGAAACCCACCCTCAGACAGTGCAACGCGGAATCCCGTCTCTGTCCGCAGTACCTCGGTGAGCGCCGTTCTGAGACGCAGATCCACGCCATGACTCCGGATTTCCTGATGCAGGGCAGATGCCATTTCAGGATCAACCGGAGCCATAACCTGTTCCCCCATCTCCAGCAGGGTCACACTGATCCCCCGTTCGCTCAGAGCCTCCATCACTTCAAGTCCGATAAATCCCCCCCCGACAAGCGTGGTGTGAGCTACGTGATGTTGCTCAATCCACCCCAGGATAGCATCCATGTCAGTAAGATTTCGCAGCGTAAAGACTCCCTCTTCCTGTAGCCCGGGCAAAGGAGGGACAACCGGAGCGGCGCCGGTACTGAGGAGCAGACGATCCCATTCTTCGCTATAGACCTCCCCTGAGGTCAGATTTTTAACCGTCACCGTTTTATTAACCGGATCCACTGACGTCACTTCATGACAGATACGGACGTCTATGTTAAAGCGGGATTTAAAATCCTCCGGGGTTTTCAGAATCAGTGACTGCCTTAAAGGAATTTTTCCGCCTATATGATAAGGTAATCCACAGTTGGCGAAAGAGACATCGCTTCCCCGTTCAAACACAACAATACTGACATCCTCTGATAACCGACGAGCTCTGGCTGCAGCGGATGCCCCGCCGGCAACACCACCAACAATCACTATTTTCATTACATCCTCTCTGTTCACCCGGGGCAAAAATGCCTGCCAGATATAATCATTTCCCCGGGCCGTCAGGACGCTGCAGACCTGACGAACACGATGGCAAAATTACGATACCGTCAGTATACTAAATTATATTATATAAAAACACATAGTATGAGAAATCAGCAATGCTCATGAATGAAGACACAAAACGTCAGACAGATATGAAGAATGCGGCCCTGAGGGCAGCAGATGTCTTACGGGGACTGGCCAACAGCGACCGGTTGCTGTTGATGTGTCAGTTAAGCCTGGGGGAAGCGAATGTGGCCGGGCTGGAAGCGGCGGTCGGTATCACTCAGCCGACCCTGTCCCAGCAGCTGGGTGTAATGCGCCGCCTGAAGCTGGTCGAGACCCGACGGGCAGGTAAAATGGTATATTACCGTATTGAGGATAACCGTATCATGACGTTGTTAAATACCTTATATGATCTCTACTGCCCGCAGGCAGGCACCGGTAAAGGAAGCCATAACAACGAATAATATGATCCTGCTTTTCCCGTAAACCGTTTTATCCGTGCATCATTAACCCTGTTCAGGCTGTGAAATGCCAGACCGGAACCTGCGATACCTTAACGGGAAAACAACAGTGGTCCGGATATACCAGCCGATGATGCCCGTCACGGACTGTATTTCTCGTTCACGCATTCACTGATTAACCCACTGATTCAATGGTGTTTAATACTGTGACGGTCAGAAAAAACAGCCACAGGAACACGGATGATTCTGCACTGTCAGTAATAGCCTGTGGCTGACAAACCGTTTTTTCTGCTGCCACGGGGTGACATTATTCAAGCAGGCTACGCAACATCCAGGCAGTTTTCTCATGTAACTGGATACGTTGTGTAAGCAGATCTGCTGTGGCTTCATCATTCGCATTATTAACGAGCGGGAACAGGGAGCGTGCAGTTTTAACCACGGTCTCCTGACCCTGGACAAGATTTTCAATCATGTTTTTTGCTGCCGGAATATCCTTATCTTCATTAACCGCTGTTAAACGTGAAAATTCATGATATGTGCCGGGCGCGAAGCATCCGAGCGAGCGTATACGTTCAGCGATATCATCAACGGCAGTGGCCAGCTCATTGTATTGATTTTCAAACATTAAATGTAAGCTGTTAAACATGGGGCCAGTTACATTCCAGTGATAGTAATGTGTTTTTATATACAGGGTATAGGTGTCAGCAAGAAGCCGGGACAGGCCGTCTGCAATCTCCACCCGGGATGATTCAGCAATACCAATATCAATGATTTGTTTACTCATAACTACCTCTTACACGGTTTCAGTGGAATATACGATATGCGATTATTCTTTCCGGTCTGAGCAAAACACGCCTCAAATTTATATAATAACCAGGTACACCTGTCGTCTGTCACACTAGCGATGCGCCAGAGCAATATCCTGCGACGGAACAATGAATTTCGCCGTGGCACGTGCCACTGTCTGCTGTCCTTTTGTCAGCCATGCTTCAAGCAGGTAAATCCCCCTGCGTTGCCCAAGCAGTCTGGCACATACCATCAGTTTGTCTCCGGTACAAACGGGTGAAATGAATCTTACCGTCAGTTCAGCCGTCAGGGCCTGCACACCCTGCATGAACAAACAATGAGTCATTGCTGCATCCAGCAGGGTACTCGTCATTCCGCCATGTAAAAGACCCGTATACCCCTGATGCCTGTGATTGGCCGTGTAGTCCGCACATACAGAGCCATCCGGGTGCTCTGAAAACATTAAGTTCACCGTATCAGGGTTGTTGTCGCGGGAACTACAGACCATACAACAGGTATGGGCCTTTCTGGCATCAAGATAACAATTCATCTGTTTCTGCTCAGCGTCCGGTTGTACTGACGGGAGGCATCCGGAATTCAGTCAGCTGAGGGGCTCCCCCGGCATCATTACTGCCTCCTCCACACATTCCGGCTCCTGGTTTATACACAATACGGGTCTGATAAAAATTACCGCCCGTGATGAAATAAACTCATGAATGGCAACAGCGCCCGTTTCCGTGATGATGCTGACGCCCACCCTGGCACGCATTTTCTGCTGTGTTCCCGTCAGAGTGACAGCATTTTTTCCCTTTCGCCTCATGATGAAAGGACTGGCGTCCCTGCTCCGGCTTATTCAGTTCAGTCAGAACACGGGTATCCGGATCACACAGTTCAGTGAACAAACGACGACCGCAGTCAGTCTGGTACACCGCGATCTGATGCCCCAGTAATTTACCCAGCATCCGTTCCCCGATGTTACGGACCACAACGCGGCTGACTTGCTGTTGAACCAGCAGGTCAACCAGCTTCCGTTTACCTGAACAATCTGCGCCCAGCGCGGGATTTTCTGTCCGGCTGAGCTCCACACCGCGCTCATCCACCAGGACAAGGTGACTCGCTTTGGTAAAATGATTTGCTACCCGGTCGTCATTCACTGGAATGGCTGTGATCATCTTGTGTAACTCCTTCCCTTTCAGAGTGCATTATTAAGGCCTTGCCCTGAGTGAGACAGTCCACAACCTTAAAACGGGCTGCTTTCAGGACATTGGCCAGTGTCTGCCTTGAAACCCCCATTGCAACAGCCGCTTCCTGCTGTTGCATGCCCAGTAAATCGACCAGCCGTAACGCTTCAAACTCATCTTCTTTTAAATGAACATGTTCAAGCTGGCTCATCGGTCGCGCATTGGGCTTAAAACAGGTATCCGCAGGGCGGCCACAGATGTTACGGGGAATTCTGGGTCTTGGCATGAAGGCTCCTTATTGGCATATGCTATATATACACTCATAAACTGGCATATGCAATATACTCTGCTCACCGGTGGAGAATTTTTTGCTTTACCCTGGAGTCTGTAAGTGGGCAGCAGGTCATGAGAGATGAAGAGAAAGAAAACAGATACTGTATGAGACTCAATTTAAAGTGCTGCCATAAGAGTTCAACGTTTGCAGTGTGAGAGACATCCGGAATTTTCGGATACCTGAACCCCGTCGAAAGTTCATCGTATCCGTAGCTGTAAATCCCCTGATACAATAAAGGTTCAGGTTCACAGCAGAGCATTCACAGCAGTTATAATTTCGTTATGCCTCAGATCTCTGTCTGCAGCTATGAAAATCTCACATTTCTTTCGTCCAACCGAGTGCATGCCGGAAAGCATGATTTTGAGATGAGCCTCTTCTCCGTTCGGGTATACACGCCTGATGATATTGACTTCCCTCAGGGTTTTTACTAATTCAGCGGGCTGAGAGTTAAAGAAAACAAGTACATTTTTCATGCGTTTATCCTGAAAAGACTACGGAAAAGGATATCTGTTAAAAACACTTTAGATTCACATCACAGAAAAGTAACGTCTTACTGAAAAGCAGGGAGTAATCTTCCGGTTAGGGAAGGTGCGAACAAGTTCCTGATATGAGATCATCATATTCATCCGGAGCGCATCCCAGAGGGACATCATGAGCCATCAACTCACCTTCGCCGATAGTGAATTCAGCACTAAGCGCCGTCAGACCCGAAAAGAGATTTTCCTCTCCCGCATGGAGCAGATTCCGCCATGGCAGAATATGACCGCTGTCATCGAGCCGTTTTATCCCAAGGCGGGCAATGGCCGACGGCCCTATCCGCTGGAGACCATGCTGCGTATTCACTGCATGCAGCATTGGTACAACCTGAGCGACGGTGCCATGGAAGATGCCCTGTACGAAATCGCCTCCATGCGCCTGTTTGCCCGATTATCCCTGGATAGCGCCCTGCCGGATCGCACCACCATCATGAATTTCCGCCACCTGCTCGAGCAGCATCAACTGGCCCGTCAATTGTTCAAGACCATCAATCGCTGGCTGGCCGAAGCAGGCGTCATGATGACCCAAGGCACTTTGGTGGATGCCACCATCATTGAGGCACCCAGCTCTACCAAGAACAAAGAGCAGCAACGCGATCCGGAGATGCATCAGACCAAGAAAGGCAATCAGTGGCACTTTGGCATGAAGGCCCACATTGGTGTCGATGCCAAGAGTGGCCTGACCCACAGCCTGGTCACCACCGCGGCCAACGAGCATGACCTCAATCAGCTGGGTAATCTGCTTCATGGAGAGGAGCAATTTGTCTCAGCCGATGCCGGCTACCAAGGAGCGCCACAGCGCGAGGAGCTGGCCGAGGTGGATGTGGACTGGCTGATCGCCGAGCGTCCCGGCAGGGTAAAAACCTTGAAGCAGCATCCGCGCAAGAACAAAACGGCCATCAACATCGAATACATGAAAGCCAGCATCCGGGCCAGGGTGGAGCACCCGTTTCGCATCATCAAGCGGCAGTTTGGCTTCGTGAAAGCCAGATACAAGGGGCTGCTGAAAAACGATAACCAACTGGCGATGTTATTCACCCTGGCCAACCTGTTTCGGGTGGACCAAATGATACGTCAGTGGGAGAGATCTCAGTAAAAACCGGAAATAACGCCAGAAATGGTGGAAAAAATAGCCTAAATAGGCTGATTCGATGTGTTTGCGGGAAAAAAATCGGCCCAGATCCGCGAAATTTTAATCAGCGAGTCAGCTTGGGAAGAAATGACCTGCTTATTCGCACCTTCCATAGAAACCATGCAGGCCGCAACAAAATGGGCGGACGAGCTCGCCGTCTGTTAAGGATATTTATCACAAGACAAATCAGTCATACACATCATTTTTTTAATTAAAGAAATACCGGTGAACGCCGTTATATCCGCTTATCCAGACACAACGAGACACTATTATCATGACGTGGAAAACCACACAGGGGCAGGTTACCCTTTTGCTTGTCAGTTTTTTTGTATTTTTAATTATCGTGACCTATACCGTTATCCGGTTATTTGTGGCACCTGAACTCATTGAAACAGAAACCAAAAATATAAGAACCATGGTGGAATTACAGAGTGAGGCCATAACAGAGCAGATGAACCGTGTTAAAGCCCAGCAGCGTGTGGTGACTGAACTGATTCCTGCACTGCAAAGTGAGCAGATTGACCGCCTGTTACCCCAACTGGTGAATCAGCACGGGGATCTGAACGTATTTGGCGGTGGGGTATGGCCCCTGCCGGGACAGCGGGATCCGGAACGTGAGCGGTTCAGTACCTTCTATGCCCGGGATGCCGGTGGGGTTCTGCAGCTCAATACGGTCTGGAACCAGCCGGAGTCGGCCAGATACTGGGAACAGCCTTGGTACAAAGACGGGATGAACGCGCCGAAAGGGAACTGTGCATGGGCAAAAGCGTATCAGGATGCCGCCACTCCCCAGCCGCGGACGAACTGTGCCATGGCCATTCAGAAAAACGGAAAAGCATGGGGCGTTGCCACCATTGATGTGACGCTGGGTTTCTTTAACCAGCTGGCAAAAGATATGGGCAAGGCTATTGGAGGAACCGTACTCATCATTGAAGAGGACGGCAAAGTCGTCGGAAACGGCTCTTCGGTTCAGGGAAGTGCCGCGCTGGGCAATCTGCGCGATTTGAACATCCCTGCGGCAGCCCCCCTGAGTAAGCTTATCACCCCGGGGCAGAAAACAGAGATTCAGGGAACCTATGATGGCGAAGGCGGGGAACATACCCTGTTTGTGGTGCCGATTAGCGGCAGCCCGTGGCTCCTGGCGGTGGATGTGTCCAGCGATCTGCTTGAGCGCCACTCTGATTCCATTCTGACTCACCTTACCCTTGTGCAGGTCATTACAGGTATCCTGATGGTTCTGGTCCTGATGGGCATTGTGCGCAATATTTTCAGAAACGTGACCCTGCTGAACAAAAACATTGAGGCGTTGTCCGGCGGTGGTGCTGACCTGACGCAGCGGCTTGCTGAAAGCAAAAGCCATGAGTTCAACAGCATTATTACGAACTTTAATAAGTTCATCGCTTTTCTCCAGGATCTTATGCAACAGGTTGGCCAGAGTTCCGCGGCGATTGCATCCGCTTCCCGCCAGATTGCAGGAGGCAACCTGGATCTCTCCTCACGTACGGAAGAACAGTCTTCATCCATTGTCGAAACCGCAGCATCCATGGAAGAACTCACCAGTACTGTCCGTCTGAATGCAGATAATGCACTGCAGGCTAACCGGCTCGCAACACAGGCCTCTGCTGCGGCGAAGGAGGGTGCTGGCGTGGTCAGTGAGGCGGTTATCACCATGAGTAAAATTAACGATTCTTCGTCGAAGATCGTTGAAATTATCAGCGTCATTGACGGTATTGCTTTCCAGACCAACATCCTTGCCCTTAATGCTGCTGTGGAAGCTGCACGCGCCGGTGAAAATGGACGGGGATTTGCCGTCGTGGCCGGTGAAGTCCGTTCCCTTGCACAGCGAAGCGCTCATTCAGCCAAGGAAATCAAGAAACTGATTGAAGAGTCCGTCAGCAATATTGAACAGGGAAGTGAGCTTGTCAGACAGGCAGGAACCACAATGGACGGGCTGATGGAGAAGGTCGAAAATGTCAGCGTGCTGATTTCCGAAATCAGCTCTTCCAGTGATGAACAAAGCCGGGGTATTGAGCAGATCAATGTGGCGATTAACCAGCTTGATAATACGACCCAGCAGAATGCCGCACTGGTCGAAGAAGTCTCTGCTGCTGCGCAGTCTATGGAGGCTCAGACAGAGCAGCTTGAAAAAGTGGTCAGCAGTTTCAGACTCTGAAAGTTAAATTACCAGTAAGTGTTCACAGCATCGCTGGCTTCGGCCGGCCATGCTGTTGAAAATTTTTTCATTGTTTGCGTATTCATTATTATTTTGTGAACTTCCTCTGATTTTTTTATGTATAAGGCCGTTACAGATAGACTGTAATGGGGGGTGTGTCAAATTTACCGATTAAACGGAATATGTCAGAAGGAACATTCCACGATGTTTGTTCCGCAGTATTACTTAACCTTTAGGGTAATGACTCCAACTTATTGATAGTGTTTTATGTTCAGATAATGCCCGATGACTTTGTCATGCAGCTCCACCGATTTTGAGAACGACAGCGACTTCCGTCCCAGCCGTGCCAGGTGCTGCCTCAGATTCAGGTTATGCCGCTCAATTCGCTGCGTATATCGCTTGCTGATTACGTGCAGCTTTCCCTTCAGGCGGGATTATACAGCGGCCAGCCATCCGTCATCCATATCACCACGTCAAAGGGTGACAGCAGGCTCATAAGACGCCCCAGCGTCGCCATAGTGCGTTCACCGAATACGTGCGCAACAACCGTCTTCCGGAGCCTGTCATACGCGTAAAACAGCCAGCGCTGGCGCGATTTAGCCCCGACGTATCCCCACTGTTCGTCCATTTCCGCGCAGACGATGACGTCACTGCCCGGCTGTATGCGCGAGGTTACCGACTGCGGCCTGAGTTTTTTAAGTGACGTAAAATCGTGTTGAGGCCAACGCCCATAATGCGGGCGGTTGCCCGGCATCCAACGCCATTCATGGCCATATCAATGATTTTCTGGTGCGTACCGGGTTGAGAAGCGGTGTAAGTGAACTGCAGTTGCCATGTTTTACGGCAGTGAGAGCAGAGATAGCGCTGATGTCCGGCAGTGCTTTTGCCGTTACGCACCACCCCGTCAGTAGCTGAACAGGAGGGACAGCTGATAGAAACAGAAGCCACTGGAGCACCTCAAAAACACCATCATACACTAAATCAGTAAGTTGGCAGCATCACCGATGATGCGAAACGGGTGCTCCACCCTGGCACGGATGCTGGCTTTCATGTATTCGATGTTGATGGCCGTTTTGTTCTTGCGCGGATGCTGCTTCAAGGTTTTTACCCTGCCGGGACGCTCGGCGATCAGCCAGTCCACATCCACCTCGGCCAGCTCCTCGCGCTGTGGCGCTCCTTGGTAGCCGGCATCGGCTGAGACAAATTGCTCCTCTCCATGAAGCAGATTACCCAGCTGATTGAGGTCATGCTCGTTGGCCGCGGTGGTGACCAGGCTGTGGGTCAGGCCACTCTTGGCATCGACACCAATGTGGGCCTTCATGCCAAAGTGCCACTGATTGCCTTTCTTGGTCTGATGCATCTCCGGATCGCGTTGCTGCTCTTTGTTCTTGGTAGAGCTGGGTGCCTCAATGATGGTGGCATCCACCAAAGTGCCTTGGGTCATCATGACGCCTGCTTCGGCCAGCCAGCGATTGATGGTCTTGAACAATTGACGGGCCAGTTGATGCTGCTCGAGCAGGTGGCGGAAATTCATGATGGTGGTGCGATCCGGCAGGGCGCTATCCAGGGATAATCGGGCAAACAGGCGCATGGAGGCGATTTCGTACAGGGCATCTTCCATGGCACCGTCGCTCAGGTTGTACCAATGCTGCATGCAGTGAATACGCAGCATGGTCTCCAGCGGATAGGGCCGTCGGCCATTGCCCGCCTTGGGATAAAACGGCTCGATGACAGCGGTCATATTCTGCCATGGCAGAATCTGCTCCATGCGGGAGAGGAAAATCTCTTTTCGGGTCTGACGGCGCTTAGTGCTGAATTCACTATCGGCGAAGGTGAGTTGATGGCTCATGATGTCCCTCTGGGATGCGCTCCGGATGAATATGATGATCTCATATCAGGAACTTGTTCGCACCTTCCTTAGCTCCCTGATCGCGGCGCTGGAAGAAGAAGTGGGATATCGACTGTTCGATCGCGATACGCGCAAGGTGCAGTTAAACGGCAATGGCATTCACTTTATTGATATTGCTCGCCGATTGATTCAGTCACATGATGACGCTGTCGTTGAGATCGCATCCTATGCCACCGGTTACAAAGGCAAAATTGTGCTGGCGGTGTTGCCCTCGATGGCGGTGGAGTGGTTGCCACAGGTGCTGGCGGAGCACCATCGTGCGCATCCTGACATCAAGGTTGAGCTGCTGGATACGCAGTGGGATCGCTGCCTGAAGGCGATTCTCGACGGCCGCGCAGACCTCGCATTAACCGCGGGTCAGCCCTCTCCTGGCACCTTCAGTTCGCGAATGCTGTTTGCCGATGAATTTTTTCTGATCTGCCATCGCAGTCACCCGCTGGCGCAGCGCGAGAGCGTCGACGTTGCCGAAGTGGCGCAGCAGGCGTTTGTTGGCTTCTCTCAGGGAACCAGCATCCGCCAGTACACCGATCAGCTGATGGCGCCGCACAGCTTTAACTATGTCCTTGAGGTACGACAGCTGACGACCATGATGGGGCTGATCGCGGCTAACTATGGGGTCAGCATCGTGACCGGCCTGACGCTGTTCCAGTTTCAGCATAAGAACATCGCCATTGTGCCGTTTCGCGATCTGTCATTACAGCGCGGCATCTATCTGGTGACGGATAAAGAGCGGCAGCTTTCACAGTGTGCCAGTGAGTTCTACGAGTTCTTACAGGAAAAGGCGGAGAGTTTTATCCCTCGCTCCGCGCGCTGAGCTTTCGTTTATCGACCGTCGCACCTTTGTGCTCTCAGCCATCGGCAATTGCCACGGGCAGGTCGTCGACTCGCCGGATAACCAGCGAGCCGGTCGTTCGTCAGACGGAGGTGGTCAAGGTTGTGACCTGTAGATCCGCAATACCTTCAATTGCGCGAACCAGCGCGCCGAAAGGGGCAGCCTGAGCGTGTTGCTCCAGCATCTTCGCGGACTGCCAGCGCTCAATCATCACGAACTGGTGATCGTTCTCGCGGTTCAGATGCAGTTGATACAGCTCGCAGCCCGGTTCGCCCTGGACGTCACGCTCTACCGTCTTCAGCGCCTGAAGGACTTTCTCACGCGAGCCTGAATGCGCGGTAATGGTGGCCACAATAGTCACAGCGTCATGCATTTTCATATTCCTTTTGATGAGTTAAGCGATGGCATAAGCATACACCCGTGGCGGCGGTTGAAAATCCTTTTTTTGTGCTAATACCTTCACTTTTCGGGTGAAAATGCGGGTATCAGGGTTTATCGCCCACTGCGTAACGACTGCGGCGGAATGCCGTAACCACGGATAAACACTTCCCGCATATGGCGTCCGTCACGAAAGCCTGATTCACGGGCGATAGAATCCAGAGACAGGTGGCTTTGTTCAATCATCAGCCTGGCAGCCTCCAGCCGAAGCCCTTCAATGGCTTTAGCCGGTGACTTTCCCGTTTCCTGGCGAAACAGACGGCTAAGCTGTCGGGCGCTCAGGTGGGCACTGTTGCAAATAGTCGGTGGTGATAAACTTATCATCCCCTTTTGCTGATGGAGCTGCACATGAACCCATTCAAAGGCCGGCATTTTCAGCGTGACATCATTCTGTGGGCCGTACGCTGGTACTGCAAATACGGCATCAGTTACCGTGAGCTGCAGGAGATGCTGGCTGAACGCGGAGTGAATGTCGATCACTCCACGATTTACCGCTGGGTTCAGCGTTATGCGCCTGAAATGGAAAAACGGCTGCGCTGGTACTGGCGTAACCCTTCCGATCTTTGCCCGTGGCACATGGATGAAACCTACGTGAAGGTCAATGGCCGCTGGGCGTATCTGTACCGGGCTGTCGACAGCCGGGGCCGCACTGTCGATTTTTATCTCTCCTCCCGTCGTAACAGCAAAGCTGCATACCGGTTTCTGGGTAAAATCCTCAACAACGTGAAGAAGTGGCAGATCCCGCGATTCATCAACACGGATAAAGCGCCCGCCTATGGTCGCGCGCTTGCTCTGCTCAAACGCGAAGGCCGGTGCCCGTCTGACGTTGAACACCGACAGATTAAGTACCGGAACAACGTGATTGAATGCGATCATGGCAAACTGAAACGGATAATCGGCGCCACGCTGGGATTTAAATCCATGAAGACGGCTTACGCCACCATCAAAGGTATTGAGGTGATGCGTGCACTACGCAAAGGCCAGGTCTCAGCATTTTATTATGGTGATCCCCTGGGCGAAATGCGCCTGGTAAGCAGAGTTTTTGAAATGTAAGGCCTTTGAATAAGACAAAAGGCTGCCTCATCGCTAACTTTGCAACAGTGCCCGTTGCACTGGGTCTCGAATAACTGCTGCCTGCGCCCGGGCTTGTTTGCCCGGGTTGCTCCCCTCCCCTGAATCAAACCGAGTATCATGACATCATTCTGAGGAGTACCAGACGATGAGCGAAGTAAAGCACTTCAGCATCACGAAAACCGTTGATTTTTACATCAATGAAGCATCCCCGGAAATTATTGCGGGCCGCAGGATCTATCTGGAAACCGTATTGATTCCTCGCCTTCGTACCGGCCTTGCCGTGCTCAATAAGATGGGCCTGACCGAGCGTGAAGATATGGAGCTGCGCGATGTGTACCAGCGTGGCGTGGAATTTTTTGACAAATTGTTCGATGGCCCTGTCCCGCAGGCCAATACCACCACCAGCCACTAATCCGCAAATTTTGTCCTTTTTTTACCCGGCTCTGACTTCGTCACCCGGGTAACCAGTGATTTAATAAGTAAACAAAACGAACATACCAATAATCACTGGGGATGCACCATGTTTAAAAGTCTGTCTGAATTGATGACCAGCGTTGGCAAGACTGATGCGCATAAAGTCTCGATAGTCCAGGTTAAAACCGGTGTCACCTCGTGGGGCCGCAAAAACCAGTCATCCCGGCCTACGGCTGAATACCAGATCTGGATGGATACTCCTGACAACGACAGTCGTATCGTCCTGAAGCTGAATTTCGTGCTGAGTTCCCGCCGTAACCAGCCTGAGAAGAATGCGCCCCTGAATATTGAAATCAGCCAGTACGCTAACTGGGATACGGTGAAACGCGCCTGGGCGGAATGCGCTCCTGAACGCTATATGCGGCTGGAGAATGAAACGACAGATGAGTTTATGTCCACCAGCGGGGTCTGGGAAGAAGCATCCGTCATCACCAATGACATGCAGCCGGATTACCGCTACTTCTATCCAGGCACGTCCTATTACGTGGCAAACGACAGCTACTGAAGCCAGAAAACACACCATATAACCGAGGATCTACCATGACCGACGCTATCCAGACTGCCCCTGAAAGCTTCAGCCTTTCTTCCCTGACCGACCTGTATCGCACAGTGCAGGCAACCGAGTCCCACGCTCTTTCAATGATGCGTGTCCAGAGGGGGATCACCTCCTGGGGGAGCCGTCGTATAACTGACCGCCGAACTGAGGGGTTCACCGTCTTTCTGGATGCGCCGGATAACGCCAGCCGTATTACTGTTAAAACGGAGTTCGTGCTGAATGCAGCAAAGACCGGCCCTGATACGTCTAATGATCTGGTGGTGGAAGCGCGTGAACATTCAGGCTGGGATGAGAGCCGGAATTGTTTCACTGTTACCCGCGAGATCGGCGAACTGCGGGTTAATGCTGGTGGTGAAAATCATGCTGCTACACTTCGTCAGCTGTGGAAGCTGCTTCACGCGCAGGCAAAAGCCTACCAGTCCAGAAATACTGCCGGTAACGCCACCTGGCTTATGTTCTGATAAGCCCCGGGCATGGTAATGTGCGTCACGACATTACGCCGTGGCGCACTACGTTCGTTTAGAAGGAAATGAAGATGAAAATAAGCCAGCTGGAAGTCGGGATGAGTGTCTGGTCGGTTAGCCGGGTAAATATGGGCAACACCACACTTAAAACAGTTGTCGTCCACCCGGTCGTGATTGTCGAAGTCCATGATAACCACGTCATAGCCACCTGGAATGGTAACGCCCCGCGTCGTTTCGGTGAGTCCGTCGTTAAGGGCTGGAAGAAAGAAAAGCCGTTGCTGATCCGTGAAGGTTTCGGGCAAATGCGCCTGGCTACCAGGGAAGAGAAAGCGCTGGCTGGTAAGTAACCCCCTTCGTGACCTGTATGACCCGTGGTGTAATGGCTCCGACAACCTGGCAGTTTTCGCAACGCAACACTCTGCCGCAAATCACCCTCCACGGGGCCAGACAGGGAATACACGATGACCGATGCCATTCTCTCTGAAGAGCTGTACTTCAAATACCTCAACACCTACGAACGCGAAAGCAGGTTTCGCATTGACTCTTTTCGCTTTGATGGCGAGCCTCAGTGGACAACCAAATTCGGTCAAGCTCGCATCCGCCCTTCTCAGGTACGTGTACTGCTCTGCCGCTGCGGGGCAAACAACTGGAAAGACGATGGCAGGTTCGCCAATGAGTACTGCTGCGACAGCTGCGGACAGTTCGTGGAGGTGCTACAGCATAACGACCGTTGATTCGCGTCCCGGGGCCGGAGCTGATGGCTCACTGATAAACCATTTCAGACCGACATATTCATTCTGATAATACCCGACGTATCGCCTTCGTCACCTGCCGGGCCCGTGTTGTACTGGTATCAGTACAACATAAAACGAGATCACGGGGCGCATCATGCAGACACTGACCGACGTATTCAGCGATAAGGCGAATAAAGCCTTTCATTCGATTTTCGCCGATTTCCTGCCCACCAGCGCGGATGGGGTAATCACCTTTACGGTTCGCGGCTATGGCGGAAAAACTGCCTGCATGACCGTCCCCTCTGGAACCCCGGTTTTCGTCTTTGGCACTGAAGAGCTCGCCGACTTCCATCGCTCCGCCGTGGCGGGTGAATTCTACATCGTTGATCACGGTGGTTTCCGCACCCTGAATCAACAGGTAGAACGTGGCCGCGTCCCAGTCATCTACGACATCCTCTGAAGGGATCCGATTATGGCAATCGACACAGTTTACCGCCTGCGGCTCGATTTCGACGTGTATAACGGCGATGTCATCGACACCAAAGAGCAGGAAGACAAAGACCAGATCTCCATTGCGAAAATCACCCAATTTATCTTCGATGCCTCCGTTCGGCTCAAGCTTGATGCCTGCGAAACCAGCGATGGCGGGCCAGCACATGGGCCTTACTGTGTTCTTGAGCACTGCAACCGAGCTGTACTGGAACAGGCCGAAACTGAAATTAAACGCTATGTGAGACGCTTTAAAGGCCATTCACTGGAAGACTGATGAACCCGGTACATCCACCAGCATGAGGATGTACCTGACTTCGATAGCCGCTGCCGGGCTGTGCCTCCTGAGCAGCAGAGGACAAGGTACGGATATGCCAGACAATAAACCCCGGATGACTGCCGCTGAAATGACTGAGCGAGCCTATCACTTCTTCCTGGACGCAAAGGGTCTGTCCCCTCGTGCCGGGCAGGTAGACATGATGGCGTTTTGCAGCGCAGTCGTTAACGCTACCCCCGCTGAGGAGCAGTATCGCGTCGGGGTTATTGAGGCCGGTACGGGGACAGGGAAAACACTCGGGTATTGTCTGCCGCTGATCCCCCTGGCGATGGAAAAGCATAAGACGCTGATCATCTCCACGGCAACCGTTGCGCTTCAGGAACAAATCATCTCCAAGGATCTGCCAGAAATACAGGCGAGAGCGGGCCTGAGCTTCTCCTATGCGATGGCGAAGGGCCGTAGCCGTTACTTCTGCCAGATGCGCTGTGACGTTCATATGGAAAGCGAGATGAATGCCTATGGCTACATCCGCGATGATGTGGAGGATATCAGCAAGGCCTTTGCTGGTGGTCACTGGACAGGAGAGCGTGATTCCTATCCTGATGAGATCAATGAGGCGGTATGGGGTCGGGTCAATGCTATTGGCAGTCAGTGCCCTAAAAAGCGTTGCCCACATTATCACCGTTGTCCGTTCTTCCTCGCCCGCGCCCTGCTGGAGTCGGTGGATGTGGTTATCGCCAACCATGACATCGTATTGTCTGACCTGTCACTGGGAGGCGGTATTATCCTTCCCCCGCAGGAAGAGTCCATTTATGTGTTCGACGAAGGTCACCACGTTCCGCAGAAAGCAATTAACCACTTTGCGACCTCCGCCTCTCTCGATGCCAGCAGGCATTTCATGAGCGAAATCTTCGACATGGTAATGACCATGCCAGAGTCCTACGGCGGGACTATGGAAAAGCACGTGCAGCAGCTGGTGGAGCTTGCGGGCCATGCCGGTGATGAGCTCGGTGAGCTGCGGGGGACACTTTTACGCTCCCTGAACTGGCGAAACGATCACGAAATGCCAAATGGCACGGAATCGGACATCTATCGCTTCCCGGAAGGTTTCGTTCCTGAAGATATTGCGGCCCTGTTTAAGCCTGGGTTAAAGACAGTAAACGAGATGCAGAATATCGTTGTGAAAATGACGGCGATTGTAGATGAGGCCGGGCGGGATATCAGCGAGGAAGAACTGGCCCTTCAAAAGATGGCTGTCGGCGAGCTGGCAAATCGCCTGGCGGGTATGCATCAGGCTCTGGCCTCATACTGCGGGAATAAAACCGTCTCTGGTATGCCTATGGCCCGGTGGATTAACGTCCGTCGTACTAAACGCAGCACCGAAGTGGTGATTAATTGCAGTCCGGTCTATGCGGGCGAACACCTGAAATCCGAGCTCTGGTCGAAGGCTTATGCCACCATTGTGACCTCGGCAACAATCCGCTCCCTTAGCAAGTTTGACGCATTCCTGGAGCAGGCCGGTCTTCCAGTCGATACACCTACCCTGCTGGCCCGCAGCCCGTTTGATTACCAGAACAACGGCGTGTTGTTCATCCCCCGTATGCGCTCGGTTCCGACCAATCATGAAGAACATACGGCGGAGATCATCGAACTCCTTCCCAAACTGGTGCTTCGGCTTCAGGGTTGCCTCGTGCTGTTCGCCTCCCGCAGGCAGATGGAAGAAGTCAGCAAGGCGATGCCTCAACACATTTCACCGCTTCTGCTGATACAGGGGGCACTTCCAAAACGGGAAATACTGCTGCGCCATAAGCTCAGAATCGACCGTGGTGAGCCGAGCATTATCTTTGGTATGGCTTCTTTCAGTGAAGGGGTGGATCTGCCTGGCGTGTACTGCAACAACGTCATCATTGCCAAGCTGCCTTTTAGCGTTCCGACCGACCCGGTGGGCCAGACCCTGACGGAGTGGCTGGAGAAAAACGGGCGTGATGCTTTCCGGGAAATCTCGATACCGGAGGCCTGCCTCAAACTGACCCAGTCCGTTGGTCGGCTTATCCGCACAGAGAGCGATACCGGCGCGGTGACTATCCTGGATAAACGCCTGAAGACAAAAGCCTACGGGAAAGACATCCTCGCATCCCTGCCCCCTTTCAGGCGCGAAATTCGTTAATCAACAGTCGAGAGGTTGCTATGCATAAAATTGAATGCCCACGCTGTCTGGGTGGTAAGGGTGAGATCCGAGCGTTCCGGCACGTTCAAGGCGGTGTGTGTTTTCGCTGCAAGGGCCGGGGGTATGTCGAGGTGAAAACCATCCCGAAGCCTTCTATCCGGTTTGTTGCTATGCAGAAATGGGCAAATCCAGAGGACGTTAACTACAACAATGGGGATTTTATCAGGACGTTCTATTTCAAGGCCCGAAGTCAGGCTGAAGCAACAAAGAAGCTTCAGAAAAAACTCGGCGCGTCAGGTCGTGAGTTTTATGCCACTCCTGCGGATGATGTCCAGCAATAAATGGGGGCGTTTTGTAGTGGTTTATTCACTCTGAAATCTATCACTCTGGTTATGATTGGTTTCGAAACAAATGACAGGTGGTAACACATGAAAAACCAGGCTAAAACACAACATTCTGTTTTTAAGTTCATTCGAGCTGCGATTCCGGTAACAGTTCTATCGGCTATACAGTACGCTGTCATTTCTACATTGCTGGTGGTTGGAAAAATTGACCTTCAATGGTCGGAACTCGCTACATCACTTCCGTTATGTATTATTGCAATATTCTCAACAGCATTTGTATTTTACGACCCAAATGAATATGAGTACTTTCTTTCAGTGCTGGGAATGCTTACCGTTTGGGTTTTAGTGTTTATTGCATCAATACTCCTACTTGTAATCGCGCGAGGTTTTTCCTTCATCACAAGCAATTATGTAACATATGCTGAATTGGCTTCCTATTCCATACAGATAGGAATGATGATTGTATTTTACTTCAAGAGGGATAGTCTTAATCAACAGACCCTATAGATACAGTATTTCGCGATTAATATTATCATTGAACATTAACGCACAAAATTTACCCCCACGTCATACAAGGTTACCGATGCAATGAAAAATAAAATTATCGATGCAAAACTTGCATTTTTTAAAGTAGAGGGAACTCCAAGTACTGGTCACGTTGTGGTTATCGGGAAACCATCATCTGGGAAAAGTTTCTGCCTTACTGATGAAATAACGCGTTTGTTAAAAGCAGGTAAAAACCACGAAAATTAATTTGAATATTGCAAGCGGGGTTTGCTATGACATCAATTATTACCACTTTATATGAAAAACTTTCATTTCGTGTGCTCGCAGTTCCGCTGATTATTTTCAGCATTGAATTTTTGATATGGGCAGTGCTTATTCGAGAAAATGTTATATCCGGGGACTGGCCTTTGTATAGAACTTGTTTGTTCGCTTGTTTTTCCTCGCTGATTATAACTGGATTCACATTCCAGAATCCTGAAGGCAGTGATTTCCTAAAGGCAGCAGCAGGTCTCCTTGGATGTCTGGCCTTGGGGGGATTGATAATTATTATTTATTATATTGGCACTCTCGAATTTCCGATTATCACTGCCAAGATGGTTTGGATTTTCATGATGGCAAGCTTTACGTCTCAGCTTTTCACTTGCCTGATGAAATCGATGACTGATTAATTTGAAGTTCAGCAAAAACAATTGCAGAGCAAAGTTATTTATTCACTCATTTTGCGATCTAAGTATGCTTACGCTGAAGTAACCGAAAAGTACCTTTCTTGAAAAGTTTTTTCGGGATTTTAGGAGAAATGGATAATGGCATTCTCACTTACTTTCCATCAATACATTCTGGAGTAATAACATGTTTACTTTAGTTCTCGTGATTGGGCTTTATTCAAGTGGTCTTAATCCAAGTGGTGTCACCTCTCAGAAAATACCTGACTACAAAACCTATGATGAATGCCAGAGTGCCGCGCCTAAAGCAAAGCGTGGGGAAACTATCACCATCTTAAGTTATTGCATTCCCCAGCCTGCGGATAAGACAAAGGCGTAAAGGCTTCGCTATATGTGAATTATCGAAGGGGTGTCCATTTCATACCCGATTACTTCGTCAATTGTCGACCGGTGGGATAATAGGATTAAAACAGTTTTTAGCTTCACGATATTATGGAGAAACCGCCGTCATGCACCCATTCGATTCGGTCAGAGTAAAACTGAGTTTTGCCGGAAAGCCACCAGCGGCTTTACTGCAAAGCGCCCTATTTCTTGAAAATCAGCGTCCCGAATCCTCCAGTTGGAGCGACCCGGGCACGGCGGGTAATACACTGCTTCGCGACATCCTCCGGTCACAACCGGTTGAACTGAGCACTCTACAAGGCGTGGTTAATCTGACTACTGGCAACCTCGGTAAAGCCGAATGTAGTGAGTTGCTTGCACTGATGGGCCTTCGTAGCTTCGGTGAAGAAGCTGCTGAGTTAATGGTTCGCAATGCGTCAATGGTTTTTGCGAGTGGACAGGCTAATGCAAAGAACCTGATTCGCATGGAAGTCACTAAATCACACCTTACTTCTGATAAGCAGGTCATTGTCAGTACTGAAACCCTTGAGCGGCGTATGTACGTCATGAACAGCAACGGTATCTGCTTCGTCGTTGAGCCTGAGATCTGCCTTGATGCCGAGAAACTGCCGGGCGCGGATTTCTTTATCACTGAAGACGAAATGGATGCTGCGGGCGTGAGCCGCTGGGGTGAAAACGGCAGTCAGCACTGGCGATGCATGGTTACCTGGTTCAATGGCAGTAGCACCATCATGAACGAAATGGGACACATGTACGAGCTCGGTGATGAACCTGAAATTCGGCTCAATAGCTTCGGTGGATAAAGCCCACCAGCGAGGAAATACGATGAGACACGATAACGTCAAGCCCTGCCCTTTCTGCGGTTGTTCATCTATCCGGGTTCGGGAGATTTCGAATAATTTTCGCGCCTGCTGCAATTCCTGTGAGGCCACGGTGGCGTTTCAGGACTCCGAACAAGCCGCTGTGACGCGCTGGAATACCCGCGCTGAAGAGAAACAATCTGGCGGACTCCAGTCAGCATAAATTAAGCCCCGGGCTGCTCTGGGCCTGAATACCGATAAGAGGAAACACCGACATGAAATTTTACATCAGCGACGTTTTATGGAAATCCGGGCAGGCATTCATTTTCTCGTTTGTCACTGCTCCGGCAGTTGCGTTACTGCTCATTCTGTTCTGCACAGTTCTTACCAGTTCACCATCCAAGGTCTTCCTCGATCAGGCCCGTAGTCTGGTTGGAAATGCCACCAGCACCTCGGTCATGGTTTGCCCTGAAGAGAAAGCAGTGTTTGCCGCGTTCCGCTCCTCAGAATGCCAGCGACACGTGGTGAATGCCGATGATGCCATTAAACAATGGGACTCGCTGTTGCTCAAAGGCTACCTGATAGTGGCGGGTATCGCTCTTATCTGCTGGATGGTAAGCGAGGCAGTTAACTACCGCAGAAAGCCGTGGCGCTATGGGATCCGTCCCTCTGATATGACATTTAGCTATACAAAACTCGTGCCGAAAGAATCCGATGATGACGCGGATAAATAACCACTCATTTAGCACGGCAGACAGCCGGTCAATGCCAGCAGCACAGGGGGCAGTATGGGTAGACCTACAGGCAATATCGTCAGACTCACAAAATCAACAGGCCGCAGCAGCGACTTTTTCGGGCCATGTGAGTTGTGTGGAAAACATATGTCAGAAGCATTCCGTACCCGAAAAGCGCGTGAGTGGCAGCGTGAAAATGGCGAACTCTATTACGGCCATGATTCCGCCGTCATGTATGCACATGAAAAATGCATTCTGAATCTGGAAAGCAAATTTACCTCAAATTAACGACTGGTGAGATTTATGAAAATACCTCTGGGTAAGACGTTCCCAATTTTTTTTATCTTATTGGTGGTGGTGCTGGGGGGCGCTATCGCCGAGAAACTGCTATGGGAGGGACACCTCTATCCCGATTTTCTTATCAGTGATGCCTATGTGGCGAAAGATACTCAATTGCAGGCCAGTAACGACACAACACTGTTGAAGCAGTGCTACGCTCAGCACTTAACTGGATGTGAAAAGTATTATAGAAGCTTCAGCCAACTGGAGGTCAGGGGTAACGATCTCAAGTCGCTGTGTAAAGTCCTGACAAATAACACTGATCTGGACGTCTTTCAGAGTGATGCTCAATTGCTGGTTCGTTGCTCACGATGGAATGTTTTCCGTGTAATTCCATTTAAACCTACAGATAACGCAACTGATAAATTTAAGCCAATGGTCGATATGGTTGGGAGCTGGATGGCCTACAACCGGCTCTCAAAAGAGCTACTTCATGAAGATCCGGTCGATATCTTTTTTGTTGGACTGGATGAGGGAAAAAAGCAACTATCCCTGAAATATTGCTTTACCGGGGTTGATCAAATTCCTCCTCAAGTAGCTTTCCAGCGATGTGACACCGAGTCGGATACGACTAAAACCCAGAGTGACAAATCATGATGACATTTCTCGCTAATTTGCATCGCCATACTACGGCCTGCCGCAGCTTCGCATTCTTCACTCTGGTCTCCGGCCCGGCGATTGCTTTATTTATCACGTTCATCTGCATGAACTATTCAGGTTCACCTTCAGCGCATCTGGTTAGTGCAGCCAGGGCTGTCATTGATGGTGCTCCGGTCGGCAAACTAATGGTATGTACCGAAGAGCCACAATCCACGACTCCCCCGACACTTATCGAATCTCCCTGCGTTCGCGAGGCGGTCGATGAATCAATAGTAACCGCGAAGTGGGATTCAAACTTCCGAATGGTTTACGCAATGCTTGCTCTGCTTTCTTCTGTTATCTGGTGTCTAGTGAGCGCCACACGAGCGAACATATTCAAGGACGCTAAACCCCCTACTCGATAAGCCTGTCAATTCTCAAATAAAATGATGAAAAGTTGTGAAATTAAGGAGTGATGATGAACATAAATTACAGTATTAATAACAGTGTGCTCATGATGATGAGTGAGTTTATGATTACAGCTTTTGTAATCGTAATACTTTTTGTGATTGTATTAGTATATAACAAAGCGTTTAAGTCTGAATTAAGCATAAAAATATTTTGTTTTAGTCAGTTAACAGCCATTTTCATTTCCGTATTAGAAATAACAACAAAAAGAACAAATGCTGGAAGTATCAGTATTACATGGAGTGACGGCATCCATCAGTTTTATACTCACGTTTTTCTGGGGTTTGCTTTTTCTTTCTTACTTTTTTTGCTTGGTCTTTATGACTACAAAATGAAAGGCAACAAAGATGGTTTAAAGGATTGCAAAAAACATGTTTTACCGTGTTTCATAGGGAGTTGGTTCGTATTAATAATATTCTTTTTCTCCGCTTCGCCTTTGCGCTATGAGGAGAATTTGATTACGGATGCTCGCGTCGTAGCTTCGGATCCCAATCGAACCACAATTATCTATGCTGATGGGTTCTACTGGCTATTTGATATGGATAGAAATGAATTTGATAAGTCTATATCCAGAGAGATAGTCAGAGGCAACTACAAGATGTTATGTACTTCAGATACACCAGCTACCTGCTGGGCGGGCAGAAAATTCCCCAAAAACACATCACTGGATAAAGTTTTATGAAAGATTGTAACGCTGAGAAATATAGCTATTCATGTCTTTTCGCAGCGGTATTTAGACCAGGTGAAATGCCTGTCATTTCCGCGTTCCGGGCGCGGTATTGGGCTCTAATCATTCGATGGGCATTGCGTTTCGGTTACACCGTTTGCCTGATTGGCAGCACTGGAACCGGAAAAAGTTACCTCATCGAAAGAACGCTACCAGGACGGATCATTGATGCCCGACTGTTACTGGTAAAGAATGATTGGCATGGCCCTGTGCCATTCAGTTTGCGCGGTGCAAAGCCCGGCCCAGTTGGCATTGATGAGTCGTCCAGCTTTTCAGAGGAAACGCTGCGTCAGAACGCGGAGAACCTGAAAGAAAGAGGGGTAGTGTATACAGCACAAAGCATTGATAAAGCAGCTAAAGTTGCAGCCAACCTGCCAAACAGGCGTGTGTTGCTTATCATGATTGGAAAAACGTAGCCTCTGCGGTCTAGGCCATCTGACCTGCTGAACTGACGCAGTAGACTCTCTCGGAGGCAAACAAATTTGCTGGTGGGATAAAATGGGCGCATACTTAAAGCACGTGTAATCGACACGTGCTTTTTTATTGGAGGACACATGCAGGCTACAGCTGCTCGCCAGAAAAAAACCGTCAGTGTCACCCTTGAGCCAATGCTCGTACAGCAGGCAAAAGACGCTGGGATTAACTTGTCCGCCACGCTGGCAGAAGCGCTTCAGAGCAAACTGAAGGCCAGTGCAGCGGAAGAATGGAAACGACAGAATCGTGCTGGTATTCAGGAGTTGAACCGCATCACTGAAGAGCATGGGTTACTGTCTGACGAATACAGGACGTTCTGATAATGCAATATACCGTTTACCGCAATCCCGGCAACAGCCAGGCATACCCTTACCTGCTGGATATACAGAGCGACATCATTGGCGAGTTAAATACCCGCCTGGTGATCCCCCTTCATCGGCTTAAAAAAGGAGCCTCGGCCCCGGTTGCGCGATTAACTCCGGTCATACAGGTGGAAGGGAATGACGTTATCCTGATGACGCATGAAATGGCTTCAGTCCGCGTGAAGCAGCTCGGTCAGGCGGTCATGGACGCATCTCCGTTCCGGCACACTATCAAAAGTGCGGTGGACTTCCTGCTGGATGGTTTCTGACAGAGATAATGAGCGAGAAAATGATGAAGCAAAATGAACTGCTGGAAGTGGCAAAAGCCATGCGCGATTATATTGATGCCCTCCCTACCGATGTCGTTGCAGCATTACCGGTGATGCCGGGATTTGATCGAGACTGGGCCGACGAAGTCATTTACGAAGCCGAATCCGCCAGCAAATAACCCCCCGTCTGCGCCCGTTTCATCTGAATTCGGGCCGTCACAATCTTTCTGATTTTATTGAGAAAACAGCCTCTTTTTGTCCCCTTTTTTCCTTCGTCAGCAGACTCAGTCGTTCGATAATAAAAACAGACCAACACAACCACTGAGGTGTTTCATGTTAGCGATTATCCCGGCAGCAGGCACTGACAAGGTTTTTAAAACCTCCCTCAAACACGTGCTCGATGAGGACTTCCTGTTTGCAATGGCTTCAAAAGCAAGCGCGACGTACATTTCATCCCATATCAGCGATGACGGTGAGGGCACAGTGTTTTTCAGTCTGAGCGACTGGGATAACCTCAAGCCTTCCTTATCGGCTGATGGCTGGGATGGCGATACGATGCCCGGCTTCATTGATTTGCTGGATGCAATCGCAGCGCAGGGCTATAACACCGTCGAATTCCACATTTCTCACCCACTGGTGGTTGGCGCGGTCTGGTTCACCGATGAGTATTACTTCACGGTTACCCCGCTGGCGTATGACCTTGCCACGCTGGATGGTCAGTTTGTTCTGCCGGATGGCTCTTCCTACCGGCTGGATGACCTTGATGAAGTCAGCTATGACGAAATGACCGACTACTTTGACGGCATTATCGAAGTCGATGGCGATACCATGCTGGGTGTAAAGCGTAACGACGATGACACCGTAAACGTCAGCAAAATCGAAAGCTAACCCCTCCTCCCCGGTGTCGGTATCCGCCGCGCCGGGCTATTTTCCTGCCATCATCCTCTGGAGTGTTTCATGAAAGACCGTTTTTATCTGGTCAGCTTGCGTGACACCGTTGGTAGCAATACCGCTTTTCATAGCCATCACGGCAGAGGTTACAGCACCGATCAGCGTAATGCCCGGGTTTACACCCGCGAGGAAGCACAACGCGCATGGAATACGGGACGGGAGTTTGACCTGCCGGTTGATGCCGATGCAGTCGACCGCCATCTCGTGTTTCATGTTGATCATCAGTTTGTACCGGGAAAAACCATTCTCTCCGAAAGCGCCACCAAATATGTCGGCTTCGTTAATGGCCAATGGGACGGAAACGATCTGTTCTGGCTGGCTGATGCGGGTACTACCACGGATTTTTCCCTTGCCAGAGTTTTTGACTCACCACAGGCAGATAGACCTGATGTCGTCTGGTTACCCCATCACATCCCTGACGCTGCAAAACGCCCTACCTTCAGTGTTGAGCGGATAGACCGCCGTAAAATGACGCAGGGGGCCGGTCTGCTGATGCCTGCCTGGCTGAAACGCCAAAATCGCCGACAGTCAAAGGGGCTGACTCGCTGGAATTGCCCCGGGTGTGGCCGTATTTCATGGCAACAGAATCCGTATGATTTTGATGGTTGCCGGTTCTGCATATAGTCAACTACCGCGAGAGGCCTCTATGTTCCGATTATTACAGAAGTGGTTAGTCAGGTTTACCTGTCAGGACGATATAGATTGTATGTCGACCCGGCGCTCTGCGGGCGAGTTCTGGCTGGAAATAGATGCCCGTCGTCACTGGATTTTCCTGGACATCGACGGTGTACTCCACCGGGCGGAAAACGGGTCACTGGAGTTTATGCCTGTGCTGGATCACGTGCTGACGCAATGCCCGCAGACGGGAATTATCCTTTCCACAAACTGGCGTACCGGCGTACCCCGGGAGATGGTGCTGAGTCATTTCCCTGCGGGTATACGCGATCGGATTGCTGGACTCAATCCCGATCTGGATGGGCTGGTGAATAACCACGTGCGTTATCACGAATGCATGGCGGTCGTTAAACGGTTCGGCCTACAGCATTACACCTTCGTGGACGATACCGCTCGACTCTTTCCAACTGACTGCCCTGCCCTGTTCCTGACTCACCGGCACGAGGGGCTGAATGCAACGCAGGGTAGCGCTTTGATAGACCGGATTCGGTTAATGAAATGACCGGTTTAAGGCTGAATACAAATTATTAATGAGGATGCGTTATGAATGAAATCCCACAATACGTCTATGACCTGATCGGTATTTGCCTCTTTGTTGGAATGTGGGTCGGAGGCGTTCTGCTTATTTGGTTTATTTTCTCTAATGGAGAGAGCGACGAATAGCCAGGCAACTGGCGCAACTGATGTTGCAGGATGGCCCCAACAATATCTTACCTGCTTACGCTCTGATTACCCGCGCAACGCTTCGTCAGAAGCGGAAAGCTGGGATAATGAATATATCCCGTATACACCAGGCTATCCCAATGAAAATTACTGTGTTTACTGCCCCTGATTGTCCGAAATGTCGCATGACGCTTACCCGCTTTTCTCTGGCTGGGGTGGACGTGAATGAGATCCCGCTGGTGGACAACGCAGATCTCGTTCGCCTGACACAAAATACCGGTGCGCCGCTGGTGGTGGTGGTCAACGATTCGGGCCGTGTGACGGGTTGGGGTGGGTTCCGGCCAGATCTTATTGCGACAACTGCCAATGGCTGGAGTGTCGGGTCACTCGATATCCCCCCGTCGCTGGTTAATCACGTCCTTCACTGAGGTAAACGCCATGCACAATATCTCTGTCGAAATCCCTGCGGCCCTCGGCGTACATCCTCCTTCAGGAGCGGATGTCGTGCTTATAGACGATCTGAATAACGCCCTCGCCGGTGCTGGCTTACCGCAACTGAAGATAGAGCCGATAACGTGGACACCGCCATCAGGCCGACCGGTGATCTACCGGTCTGAGGTTCCCGATATCCTGCGCATTGCAGGTATAAACCCTGACACCTCTGACATGGTGAAAACCTTCTGTTCCGGGCCACTGCCGATTGACGATAACGAGCTGGATGCCCTTCTGGAGATGCGCGAACGGGACGGTCATAGCGAAAGCTTCAGGATCGCGCTCTGTGGGGCGCTGGACGCGATTCTCATTCGACTCTACTCAGCAGAGCGTCAGCTTCGTTGAAACGCCAGTAAAGACGCTGGTGGCCTCATATGAGGTATCAATCGGCTCGGTTCCGTCTCAATAATTTAAAGAGAGCACGGTATATGAGTCCTGAAGAAGAAAAAGTGCTGCATCAGCGGCTGATACAGCTTGGCGATATGATGGGGGATGGCCTGCACTATGAGCGCGACGGTCAATGGATCACCCGGGAGTACAAAGCCACGTTGCGGGCGCTGGGGCTTTTGAAGGCTCCCAAGCGTAAGCATAACCCGACCAAAACACTCGCTGTGGATGAGCGAATGGCACAACGTGTGAAGGACGTAGCCTGTACCCAGTGCGCCGGGAAACTGAAACAGGTGCGCTCCGGGTCTCTGAAAGCGCAATGCACCCGGTGCAAAACCAAGTTCACCCTCCTGAAAACCATTAAGTAACTATACCCGCAGCTGGTGGTCACCCCACCAGCATAAAATATACCCGAAACTGTGACACCTGCGCTTGCCTGCCTCAATGTCGTGATAGCTGACAACCCCCACGAAGAAAACAAACCTCACACCTGCGATCGTCGTGATGCAACGATTTTGTCGAGCCAATGGCACTGTTGCAAAGTTAGCGATGAGGCAGCGTTTTGTCTTATTCAAAGGCCTTACATTTCAAAAACTCTGCTTACCAGGCGCATTTCGCCCAGGGGATCACCATAATAAAATGCTGAGGCCTGGCCTTTGCGTAGTGCACGCATCACCTCAATACCTTTGATGGTGGCGTAAGCCGTCTTCATGGATTTAAATCCCAGCGTGGCGCCGATTATCCGTTTCAGTTTGCCATGATCGCATTCAATCACGTTGTTCCGGTACTTAATCTGTCGGTGTTCAACGTCAGACGGGCACCGGCCTTCGCGTTTGAGCAGAGCAAGCGCGCGACCATAGGCGGGCGCTTTATCCGTGTTGATGAATCGCGGGATCTGCCACTTCTTCACGTTGTTGAGGATTTTACCCAGAAACCGGTATGCAGCTTTGCTGTTACGACGGGAGGAGAGATAAAAATCGACAGTGCGGCCCCGGCTGTCGACGGCCCGGTACAGATACGCCCAGCGGCCATTGACCTTCACGTAGGTTTCATCCATGTGCCACGGGCAAAGATCGGAAGGGTTACGCCAGTACCAGCGCAGCCGTTTTTCCATTTCAGGCGCATAACGCTGAACCCAGCGGTAAATCGTGGAGTGATCGACATTCACTCCGCGTTCAGCCAGCATCTCCTGCAGCTCACGGTAACTGATGCCGTATTTGCAGTACCAGCGTACGGCCCACAGAATGATGTCACGCTGAAAATGCCGGCCTTTGAATGGGTTCATGTGCAGCTCCATCAGCAAAAGGGGATGATAAGTTTATCACCACCGACTATTTGCAACAGTGCCATAGTTTTTCCATAATTGGATGCTTTTGCAGGACAACTACGGTTTTTATCCTTTCGTGCCCGGTAAAAAAAATTGTTAAAAAGCGATTTCACCCTTTTAAAGGAAAAATTGTCCTCAGGCTCACAGTACTATAAAAGTATCAATAATCAGGAGCCTTACTATGACTATCATGAAAGTTCATTATTCACCAACTGACGGGATCCCTTTGCACTCCCTTTATCTGAAGGAAACTTCAACCACTGAACGATCAGGTTCAGTACTGGGGGGCGGCATTTCGGGAGACTCTGTTATTCTGGGAGGCGGAGGTTATGCCGGTTCGGAAATGCAGAAGACGACTCGTTCCACTGTCTTTGCACCACCTGATGAAGTTACTGCTGAGCCTGACAACACAAAAATGGTCCTCCGGATTTCCTGTGTTATCGGTGTAATGTTTTTACTTATAATTATTACCTTATTCAGTAATGCTGTTGTTGATATTTTTGACGTAAACGTATCTAAAACAATGTCTTCTTTCCTGGAACATGCTCCCTTCTTTATCATTGGACTATCTGTCATTTGTGCTTTCTTTGTTATAGGAATGACCGATCATGATTACACCCCGGTACTTGAAGAGCATAAAAGGAATGAAGCGCGTTTGTCTGTATACCACAGGCTACGCTATGTCGAAGCTGATAATATTGTTTTTGATCCGCAATCAATGAAAGGATGTTATGCAGAAAGAAAATTCATTGCTTCACTAGTTGAAAGCTGTATCACTAAGTAATATCCCTGATTTCCTTTACTAAGCCTTTCATGTAAGGCTTAGTAATTGCTTTAACCCTCCCTTTGCTCACTGTTTTTATATGCTTCCAGTTTATGGGTGTGCTAAAAGTTGCTTTCTCATGTTTGAAGTTGACTCCGAAAAATATTAAATGTTTTTGAAAATTATTCATAAGCACTATTATATAAATAGGTACTGGCAAGTGAAATAATTACTGATAATATGTCTTTATGTGCTTCCTATTCTCTAAGGATGGTAATTAATGAAATCTTCCACGCTTGTCCCGATTAACCCTTTCCAGCGATGTGCAATGGCTTCTATTTCTTCTGTGGAGAATCGCAGAGCTTTGGGACGGAAAACAGGAGAACTGGCCTACGTCAAAGCCTTTTTTAAAGAACTTACAGGTAAATCGCAAATTAGCTCGAATGACTTGAGAAAGGTCGATTCGAGTTACGATCCATTTGTTCGTGGCGAAGCAACTAAAGTTGAATACCTGCGTGCTATCGATATTCTGATTGAATCTCGTGGAGAGTGTTTTATTCTCCCTCTTTCCTGGTCTCTGGCAGTTTCCATGTTCCCGGAGTTACAGAACAGGGTTTTTCAGCGCCGCGAACACCGTGACCGGATTCATGATCAAAGGGTGGATCGCCTGACAAAGAAAGAATCTAACCTATTGAAATATCAACTTGAAATTAACGTTGCAAAATCCAGGCTTTACTTGTCTTTCTGTGTTCCAGGTCAACATAAACGCTGGTTAGAAGAGTGGCGAAACGATACCCATGGACAAGGACTTACAACTAATCATATTTACCTGCTGATTAAGGAATGGTGGTCATCATTCTGGATAACTTCATACAGAAAGGACTATATTTGGTGTTACACACTGGCTGAATTGCTGGACGAGATTGATTATGTTCTTAGCACTATTACAATTATGGAGTTTAACGTCTGTTTTTCGGCGCTACCATTATCTCTTATATATAAAACTGGATAGAATACAAAGCTTCAATCAGAAAAACTAAATTTTGCAAGCCCAATATTTCTCACCGTTTTCAAGGGTTTCTTGTACCATTTAAGGGGGTGGCTATTATTATCCAGAATTTATGAATCTGACCTTGATTATTATTGCTTCCGGTGGAAATACCCCCTTGATGAGCCGGTTTGGTTTAGTATGATGGTCTTACTCCTAATCGACCGTACTCATCTAAACAGATATGAGGTTTATCATGGCTGACTTTTATTCAGAATGTGCTTGTCTTATTGAAGCAAATCCTACTCAAGCTGATATATTACTTGAGGCAATGAATGAATTGTTTGAACCGGATGATAGTTTTATTCAAAAACTCATTTCATGTGATAACACAAACGGCCTGTCAGAAATGGAGATTATTGTACGTCACTGTGTCCTGAACCATCCATTCAGAAATGTTGCAGATATTCCTGAAGACCTGGACTGGCATTTTGATGGGGAAAAATGCCCTGAAGGTTTTCTTATTAACAGTGATCTCGGTGATTTCAATTCTGAACATGGTGCGCTGTTTGCTCAGGCGGCACTTATTGCATTTGACAGGAACGAATTGATAGAGTTCAAAATTGCTTTTACATGCAGTAACTTAAAAAGGCCTGACGGGTTTGGAGGCGCTGCCTGTGTCGTGAGTAAGGATTTCATCCGGTGGACAGGTCTACACAATTTTCTGGAGGCTGAACGAACCGCTTTCGCCGAGAAGATGAATTACTTCTTTTGTGAATTTACAGAGGTCGTCGGTGAGCTTGAATATCCAGTATCGTTTATATTGCGTTGCCCGAACAGCGTTAATGCAGCGCATAGGTATGATGAGATTCAGCTTAACTATCGCGATGGTGGGGAAAAAGATGCCGAAGGAGGGATACAATTTAGTTCTGGCTCTGCCATCAAAAAATCCAGTATGAAACCAATCACTCCTGATGAGTTCCGGGTGATGAAATCGTACCTGAACGTCATGTGACTCTCTTTGGTCCGGGCATTCTCCCTCCACTCTTCTGTACTGATCTGTCTATTTTGTGAGGCATTATGACAAAGCAAATATTACCCAATGAACTGGCTGAAATCGTAACCGGTCTTCTTATTAAACCTGAACTGCTGGGTGAACTTGACTCCCGTGAGGCGCACCAGGCCTTCATGCTGGATATAGGGCGGGTAATTGCTGATCACTGTGGTGGACGGGTCAACGGCATTACGGATGGCGATGTCGCAAAGCCCTATCTTTCAGACATAGAGTGTACCCCCACACTCCACATTGAACCCGATGACCGTCTGCCTTCGACTGAACGTAACGTATGGTCAAATTATCATGTTGAAGCCTGGGCAGATGATGGACAGGAAACTATCCTCGACAGGGCGATCCGAAACTCTGACAGAGCTGCCCTGCAATCTCTGCTTATTGTGGCCGCACAAAAATAATCTGTCGGTGCTCCTGTTATTAAACGAATGACGGACTGGCGTATCCCTGAAGGTGAACCGGTTTGCCATGAAGCGGATAGCAGAATTTATACGGCCACCTACCATCTGGATAACCAGACCTCAATCGAGGTGGCGGACGATACAGGTCAGCTTTGCTTAGGTGTTTTACTGGAAATCAATCATGGCGTGCCTGCACTACATCTGAATGTGTCGGGTGGGGATAAGCTTCTCCACGTACATGCTGCACAAGGTGGACTTGTCCTGACACCAGACAGTTCCGGGGTACGGTTTCAGGGTGCTGAATGTGACAGGTATGCTTACAGAGATCAGAACTCATTACTTGTGAAGGAACAGTAATATACTGCCCTCCGCCGATCCAGAGTATGGGGTTACCGCATCAGATTTTACTGAGCACACAATCACGAAAAAGTTACTTTTTTCTCAGGAGGTGCCTGGACCGGCACTGTTGCAAATAGTCGGTGGTGATAAACTTATCATCCCCTTTTGCTGATGGAGCTGCACATGAACCCATTCAAAGGCCGGCATTTTCAGCGTGACATCATTCTGTGGGCCGTACGCTGGTACTGCAAATACGGCATCAGTTACCGTGAGCTGCAGGAGATGCTGGCTGAACGCGGAGTGAATGTCGATCACTCCACGATTTACCGCTGGGTTCAGCGTTATGCGCCTGAAATGGAAAAACGGCTGCGCTGGTACTGGCGTAACCCTTCCGATCTTTGCCCGTGGCACATGGATGAAACCTACGTGAAGGTCAATGGCCGCTGGGCGTATCTGTACCGGGCCGTCGACAGCCGGGGCCGCACTGTCGATTTTTATCTCTCCTCCCGTCGTAACAGCAAAGCTGCATACCGGTTTCTGGGTAAAATCCTCAACAACGTGAAGAAGTGGCAGATCCCGCGATTCATCAACACGGATAAAGCGCCCGCCTATGGTCGCGCGCTTGCTCTGCTCAAACGCGAAGGCCGGTGCCCGTCTGACGTTGAACACCGACAGATTAAGTACCGGAACAACGTGATTGAATGCGATCATGGCAAACTGAAACGGATAATCGGCGCCACGCTGGGATTTAAATCCATGAAGACGGCTTATGCCACCATCAAAGGTATTGAGGTGATGCGTGCACTACGCAAAGGCCAGGCCTCAGCATTTTATTATGGTGATCCCCTGGGCGAAATGCGCCTGGTAAGCAGAGTTTTTGAAATGTAAGGCCTTTGAATAAGACAAAAGGCTGCCTCATCGCTAACTTTGCAACAGTGCCCGTAAAACCGTGTTGAGGCCAACGCCCATAATGCGTGCACTGGCGCGACATCCGACGCCATTCATGGCCATATCAATGATTTTCTGGTGCGTACCGGGCTGAGAGGCGGTGTAAGTGAACTGTAGTTGCCATGTTTTACGGCAATGAGAGCAGAGATAGCGCTGATGTCCGGCAGTGCTTTTGCCGTTACGCACTACGCCTTCAGTAGCGGAGCAGGAAGGACATCTGATGGAAATGGAAGCCACGCAAGCACCTTAAAATCACCATCATACACTAAATCAGTAAGTTGGCAGCATTACCCCAGGGGCTGAGGGTAATACTGCTTAAGCGTATTGATGAGCCGATTAACAAAGCGACGCTTGTCTTCGACCAGCAGTCGGCGCTGCTCAACTAATTGCTGGAGTAATCGGATATCCGGATTGTCGGCTTCAATGGCTTTTATCTTGTGGGGATAACGTAGCATCAGGTCTAATGCCAGCTCAGCATCCTGCGGATCATCCTTCGCGCCGCTGGGCCAGAAAGCCTGTCGGTAGCGGGCCAGTGACAACGCGTGTACTGGAAAAACTGTGACAAATGGGTACTTCTGGAGTGCATACACCACCGGGCCTTTCTTCAGCTCAACGGCAATAGCAATCCTGCCTTTCGCCCTCTGGTGTAACTCATTGAGCCAGATATCAAGTGCCTCAGGCGTATGTTCAATCACATGGAATATGCGATCACCGTTTTTAAACTGAACGCAGACATCGTGTTTTTTATCCGCCCAGTCCAAACCAACATGAGCAGCAAACTGATCTTTCGCAGTCATCACCAACTCCTTTTTATCGGGGATTGGTATGCATTCCACGCTCTTCGAAAGAAATATAGTCAGCAGTTTTTCTGCATGCCCTGAGTATTCGTTAGCGAACGTGGAGCACTTACTGGCTCGAAAGCAAAGCGGCAATCATCGAATCACATGATTCTGGCACAATATTCGTAACCAATAAGCGCATACCCTGAATCACTTAAAAGTGTAACTCTCAGGGTGTGAATGACTATATCTGGCACAAAACGGACTGTCATTGTCAGGCATTTTGTCAGCGGTCAGTTAATCCAGTCTCCCTGCGTGAGGCCAGGCAACTGCTCAAACGCCCTAATATGGTCGTTACCAGCACGATGCCGGCGCCAATGGTATGCCCGGCGATCGCCGGGCCGTTCAGACCAATCGGCATCCAGCGTCGCTATTCAAAAATACTCAGTTATTACTGATGCCGAAACTGCAGCGTTGCGGGCAGGTAGCGTTGTAGCGTTTCGGGCGTATCGCCCTCGATCAGCTGGCTTATCAGATCGTAGCAGTGCCAGGCCAGCTGGCGATTATCCTGCTGGACAGTGTCGATACGCAGCGACAGCGAATCATAAAGATAGTGATCGTCAAAGCTCGTCAGATGAATATCGGAATCGAGTAAATGGTGCTGGCTCATATAGCGCAGAACCCCTTCGAGCAGCCCGCAGGCGGCGGTGAATAGCGCCTTAGGCGGCCGCCCAAGGCGCGCGCAGAGTGCGGCAAACATCTCATAGCCGGAGCTGGGGTGGTAATTGCCGTTGATCACCCATTCCGGACGCAGGGCAATACCCGCCTGAGCCAAACCCTGCGTGAACCCGGTCAGACGATCGCGGGAGGGCGACAGACGCGCCTGACCGCCTAAAAACCAGAACTCATCGCTATGCTGAGGCGCGATGCGGGAAATCAGTTCCGCCGTTGGGGTAATCGAATCGGTCATTACCAGCGGCAGCGCGCTTTCATTGGGGCACCGGTCAAACAGCACCACTGGCAGCTGTTGGCTGAGTTTGAGATAGTCGGCATCGTTGTGCATACAGGAAGCGACGATCATCCCGTCGACCTGGCGGGCAATCATATTATTGACCACCACGCTCTCCTGACCGGGGTTTTCATCAGTACAAGAGATCAACAGCTGGACGCCCGCCTCGCGGCACAGCATCTCCAGCTCATGGGCAAAGACCGCAAAGCCGTGGTTGGTGATCTCCGGCACCACCAGCCCGATGGTGTGGCTGCGGTTGTTGCGCAGCGAGCGGGCATGAATGCTTGGCTGATAGTGATGCTTACGGGCAATCGACAGTACGCGCTCACGCGTTTCCTGCGCCACGCGCAGCTCCTTGCCACGACCATTCAGTACCAAGCTGGCGGTCGCTTTGGAGACGCCAGCCTGTTCGGCTATATCTTTAATGGTTACGCGTTTGGTTTTCATTACGACGCCATGAGCCTGAAGCAAAACGCTTATTCTACCATGCAAGTTCGCAGCGGCCAGTAGCAGAATGCGTCCGGCGTGATGCCGGAGAATGTTAGCTGACCGGAGCAGGCCGGGAAGTAGCGGCTGCTCATCACCCCTTCACCGCCGTTTATGAAAATCTCCACGCTCGACTGGTCGATGAAAACACGCAGCGAGCGGACGTTTCCGCGCCAGTAACGATAATGCATCTCGTCACTGGCGAGACTGCGTCGGGCCAGGCGGAGTCCGCTGGCATCGCACTCAAGGGTTAATACGCCGCCAAAATCGAGGCTCAACATATCGCCCCCGCGGGTTTGCAAATCGATTTCCATCGGTGCCAGCGGCAGGGCGTTCCCCGACCAGCCGTTCGCTTCACCGCGCAGGGCGCTCAGTTCCCGTAGCGGACGCTGATAGAGCTGACCGTTGATAAACTCCAGCTCACGCAGGCAGGTCATCTGATGGATCCAGCCGTTGTTCAGGGTCGGCTGAAGCATCTCTTCGCCCTCCGGCACGCCCATCCAGCCGACCAGCAGACGACGGCCATCACTGGTAAGCATGGTTTGCGGGGCGTAGAACTCAAACCCGGCGTCCAGTTCGTGCAGTTCGCCGTGTCTGAAAGCGCCAGCAGCGTAATCAAACTCGCCCGCCATCCATACTGCCGGGTAGGTGTTCAGGTAGCACTCTTCCTCACGGGCAATCCCCTGCGGACAGCAGATTAGAATATGCTGGTCGCCGAGTGGAAAAAGATCCGGGCACTCCCACATATAGCCGACGTCGTCGAGGCCATTGATGCCGTGGCCGGCGATTTCACCCATACTCGTCCACTGATGGAGATCCGCAGAGCTGAACAGCAGCACCTTGCCGCGCTTTTGCCGATCCTGCGCGCCCAGCACCATGTACCACAGGTCTTCGTGTCGCCAGACTTTTGGGTCGCGCACGTGGCCGGTGTAGCCCTCCGGCAGCGGCAGGACCGGACCGATTTTGCGGAAGGTGCCGTCAGCGTTTTCCGTTGCCAGGCATTGCCAGGCGGTTCGCCCTCCCTCGGCAAACTTCACGTTGCCGGTATAGCACAGGGTAAGCGTACCGTTGTTATCCACCGCGCTGCCGGAGTAGCAGCCGTTACGGTCATACTCTTCGTCCGGCATCAGCGCAATGGGCTCATGCTGCCAGTGCAGCAGATCGATGGAACTCCAGTGCGCCCAGCACTTAAACGTATGATCGCAGGCGAGCGGGTTCCACTGATAAAACAGATGATAGCGTCCGGCAAATTCGATAAAGCCGTTGGGGTCGTTCATCAGCCCGGTGACCGGCGCATGGTGCCAGCGCGGATAGTGGCTATCGGCCAGCGCGCGCGGCTGGCCCTGCATTACGGCCTGCAAAATCGCAGGCAGTCGTGATGGAAGAGACATTATTCAGCGTCCGTTTTGTATTTCAAAACCAGGGAGACCGTAAAGGCGACGCCAAAGGCGATAACCATCCCGATAATGTAGTTCAACAGCGAACTGGCCTGCACGATGGCCATGCCGGGGATCGCTGTCAAGCCGACCGCGGTCATGTAGACGTGTACAGATACCACCCATGCGCCGCCCGCCGCACCACCAATCAGCGCCGCAATAAATGGCTTCACAAAGCGCAGGTTAATACCAAAAATCGCCGCCTCGGTGATGCCCAGCATGGCGGAAAACGCCGAGGGCAGAGTAATGGCTTTAATTTTTGCATCTTTGGTTTTGAACCACACCGCCAGACAGGCTCCGCCCTGAGCGACGTTGGCCATCGCCCAAATCGGCAGCAGGAAGTTGACGCCGATGGAGGGATTGCCCAGCAACCCGGCTTCAACCGCATGGAAGCTGTGATGAATACCGGTAATGACGATAACTGAATAGAGACCGCCAAACAGTAACCCGGCGAGCCAGCCGGCGTGGCTAATCAGGGTGCTGAGGACAAACGAGATACCGTCGCCCAGTGCGCGACCGGCCGGGCCGATAATCAACAGGGCGATAAAACCGGATATAATCACCGTCAGGAACGGCGTCAGGATCAAATCCAGGGCATCGGGGATTGCGCGACGCAACTGCTTCTCAACGATGCTCATAAACCATACTGCCAGCAGTACCGGGAACACCGTACCCTGATAGCCGATCATGGCAATTTCGAAGCCGAAAAAGTTCATGGTGTGGAAACCCGCGGCCACGCCCCAGGCGTTAGTCAGCGCTGGATGAGTCAGAATGCCGCCAAGCGTCGCGCCGAGATAAGGATTACCGCCGAATTCGCGGGCGGCGGTAAAGCCAATCAGAATCGGCAGAATGATAAATGCCGCCGAGCTGCACATATCCAGCATGATGTAGATGGCGTTGCCCGGGTCAACCCAGCCGTATGTTTTGACCATTCCCAGCAGGCCCATCAGCAGACCAGAGGCGACGATGGCAGGGATTATCGGCACGAAGATGTTTGATAGCAGGCGGGCGATGCGCTGGAACGGATTGAGCTTTTTTGCCGCGATGTCGGCGGCTTCCGATTTGCTGGATTCGCTAATACCCGCCGCCTGAGTAAAGGCAGCGTAGACCTTATTTACCACCCCGGTGCCGAAAATAATCTGCATCTGTCCGGCATTACGAAAACAGCCCTTCACCCCTTCAACTTTGCCGATGGCCTGCTGGTCGGCCAGCGAATCATCGACCAGCACCAGGCGCAGGCGCGTGGCGCAGTGCGCGGCGCTGGCGATATTTTCTTTGCCTCCAAGAAGCGGAAGCAGCGAGCAGGAAATCTGTTCAAAATCCATAGTACCCTCTTAAGGCTTAAACATTTTTATGTTGTCGTCCCGCGTTCACGGGAGCGCTTTTTCTGCGTCTTAGTTGAGTCCGGGGTGACAAAGATGCTCTGACCCCCGGCTATTCCTGTCATCAGGCGTAAGCCGTCAGAACCAGGTTTCCATCTGCACACCGAAAGACCATTCGCCGCCCGAGTTAAAACCGTCACTGCCCAGGGCGTCGTCGCTGGCGTAATTATTCAGTTTTTTGCTCCAGTCCATCCAGGAGGTATAGAAACGAATCTCCGGGCGACTGAAGAAATCACCGATACTGCCGACCTTAAATGTCGGGGCGAAGGTGAGCTTGTAGAAGCTACCGTTCACCGCCTGACGATCGTTATAACCTTCGGGTTTAAGATCCATGTACTGGTAGCTGCCTTCGTAGGCGAGAGCGAAATTCTGATTGATTGCCTGAATCAGACGCAGGTTGAATGTTGCCCACTGATAGCTGTCGCCATCGGCATAGCGGTCTTTACTGCGTTGCGCCAGCATTGCCGGGGCAACAGACCAGTTTTCGCTGAGCGGCGTGGTGCCGTAACTGGCAATGCGCCATGTGTCGGCTCCCGGACGAAGTGCGCCATCAGATCCGATACCTTTAACCTCTGCGCCCAGACCATGACCATAAAGCAGAGCGGTTTTACTGCTACCGTCGCGCAGGCCGTAGAAACTGTCGTTATGCAGGCCGAGCAGCGCATGCACGCCGGTGTTTGCCGCATCGCCTTTTACCAGATTGCCGTTGCTATCTTTACGCTCGTCGTTATCCTTCGCCCGCAGACCGCTGACCATCATCTGCAGCGGACCTGCGAAGTGATTCATGGTGAGGATATAGTTCTGCACGCTGTTGCTGGAATCATCAATGTCGCCGAAGTTACGCCCGTACAGGGAGAAATTACTCCGCAGGCCGTCGTTCCACTTCACGTCATAGATACCACCACCGGTACCGGCGAGGAACACGACATCAGAGTCAATCCAGTGAATATCGAAATTGTCGCGGTCGAAACGTTTCCCGGCCCACAGGGTGGAGCCCTTAAATGGCCCAGCGAACGTCGGCAGGTTACCCAATTCGACAAAGGCCTGACGAACGTTCAGATCGCTGGTGCTTGCAGTCCAGTCGTTATAAGAGGTTTGCCCGTCGGCGACCATCACCTTAAAGCGGGTCGTGGCCCCATTATCCAGGGTCTGCTTATGTTCAAGATTCATTTCAACATAGGTATCGGCCTGGTTTCCCAGACGGCCGATAGCTCCGCCGGTTTCACCTGCCGGCGTTATGTAGGCTCCGGATTTGGTGCTGGCGCCGGAATCATTCATTATCACGCCGGAGCGGGCGTAACCGTGAAACTCAAATCCGCTTTTGTCATCGGCTTTTTTCTCAAGTCTGGCGGTACGCTGAGCCACTTCCTGAGTCGAGTTCTGGTTTTTTTGCTGCTGCGCGGTGAGTTGCTGAACTTTTTTCTCCGCCGCCCCGGCGCGGTTTTCCGCCGTTTGCGCCCTGTTTTCTGCCTCCTGCAGGCGTTTTTCCAGCGCGTTGAGTCGGGCTTCAATGGTGCTTATATCCGTTTGCGCATGGGCTGAGGCAGCGCTGGTTAGCAAAGCGATAAGCATCGCAAGTGTGCTTTTTCTGTACATGCTGTTGGCATCCCAAAAGTAAAAATGGAAAATTATAATTTTTGCTAAACCGGTTTAGGCGCTATGTTAAGCCCGACCTTTGTTTTTCTTAAAACAAATATGCTAAACCGGTTTAATAAATGTGATGCATGCAACAAAGTGAGCCGCGCAAAGCGGCTTTAAGGATTAAAACTGACGGTTGAGATCGCGCTGATAAGGCAAGGCGGTCATCGCACCTTTGGCTGTGGTGGCCAGGGCGCCGCAGGTCTGTGCAAGCGTGAGTGTCGGTTCCAGTGCGGTCATGTCCGTTGGCATCCCGTTAGCCGCAAGGCTGGCGAGCAGTCCGGCGACAAATGCGTCTCCCGCGCCGGTGGTGTCCACGCTGGCCACAGGCCGGGCGTTGAAATGGGTAAACTTCTGCTGAAACGCGGCAAGCACCCCCGCTTTGCCCCGGGTCACCAGTAGCAATTCTGGCTGATAGCGCTCCGTTACGCTGGCGATTCCGTATGCTAAATCATTACTGCTGCTGATGAAGACCAGCTCCTCTTCCGATAGCTTTACCACGTTGGCCATGTGCAAAGCGCGATCGAGGCAGGCTAGCAGCAAAGCCTGATCCTGCCAGAGATCGGGACGAATATTAGGGTCAAAGCTGACCCGACCGCCGGCAGACCTGATGCTCTCCATCGCCGCGAAGGTAGTGCTACGGCTGGGCTCGGCGCTGAGCGCGATGGAGCAGACGTGCAACCACTGTCCGGCGGCAAACTGTGGCAGGTCTTCTTCAACCAGGAACAGGTCCGCGCTGGGGCGTACCATAAAGGTAAAGGTGCGTTCCCCCTGGTCGTCAAGGTCGACGACCACAGTGGACGTGCGGTGCTGATCGTCGAGATACATATGGCTGACGTCGACCTGCTCCTGTTGCAGGGTATGACGCATGTAGCGGCCAAACGGGTCACCGCCGACGCGGCCGATAAATCCGCTGTTGCCGCCAAGGCGGGCAACCCCTACCGCCACGTTAGCCGGCGCGCCTCCAGGGCACTGCAGCAGGCGCCCTTCGCTCTCCGGCAGCAGGTCCACCACCGCGTCGCCCAGAACCCAAACTTTTGCATTCATGCTAAAACCCTCCAAAGCTAAACTTAATTAAACCGGTTTAGCATATTAAATCACAGTGACCGAGTGGGTGGAACGTTCCAGCCGGAAAAGCGCGGCTCATGACATAAAAACGTGAGCCGCCTTATGAAATAGCGTTGATTTGACAGCTGTGAAGACTGACGTCCTGGACACAAAACGTTACTGAGCGAAGAAGGCCAGACGTTATCAGGTCGGTCATGTATGACTGCGGGCACTGCCTGCCAGAGCCGTTCCCGGATGAACTGGCGGATGAATTCAGAATGTTCTTTCTCTTGAATCGCCACGGGTTTAACAGACACCTCAGAGTCATTTAAGATGGCTTAAAGAGAGGTGCCCATGAGCGGTAAGCGTTATCCCGAAGAGTTTAAAACTGAAGCAGTCAAACAGGTTGTTGATCGCGGTTATTCTGTTGCCAGCGTTGCAACACGTCTCGATATCACCACCCACAGCCTTTACGCCTGGATAAAGATGTACGGTCCGGATCCTTCCATTAATAAAGAACAGTCAGATGCTCAGGCCGAGATCCGCCGTCTCCAGAAAGAGCTGAAGCGGGTTACAGACGAACGGGACATATTAAAAAAAGCCGCTGTAGATTCAATCTGTCAATGCAACACCCCTTTCAATTATCTCTTTCGGTGTTTTGAACTTCAGTGTCTTTCTCGGTCTGTTGTTTAGCTGAGCAGCAACCAGATCTAGTTCATGTTGAGTATATTGGGCAAGACATGTCTTTTTAGGAAAGTACTGCCGAATTAGCCCATTTGTGTTCTCATTTGTTCCCCGCTGCCAAGGACTCTGAGGATCGCAGAAGTAAACTTTAACGCCGGTGCTGACAGTAAATTCTAGATGTCTGGCCAGTTCCATTCCTCTGTCCCATGTCAGTGATTTTCTGAGTTCTGACGGTAAACTCAGGAATTTGTCGGTAAGAGCCTGATTTACTGAGACAGAATCTTTGCCCCTGAGTCTAAGGATGATCGTATAACGTGATTTTCGGTCTACAAGTGTGGCTATATGAGAGTTTTTTGTACCTGAGACTAAATCGCCCTCCCAATGCCCCAGAGAGCGTCTGTTATCGATATTTCGGGAACGTTCGTGAATTGGTGTTCCGTTCACTATGTTAATCGTACCTCTTTCGCCTTTGCGGGTATGACGCCTGCCATGGCGAAGGCTATGCGACCGTCGCAGATGCTGTATATTCAGGTGGTGTAGCGCTTCACGGCTACGAAAGTACAGCGTTTTATAAATTGTCTCAGGTGATATTCGCAGCGTTTTTTGACGTGGTTTTGTTCGCCTTAACCATCCTGATATTTGCTCTGGAGACCATTTCATCTCCAGCTTTTCCAGAACAAGCTTTCGCAATGGTAAATTTTGATCCAGTAAGCACGGTTTTGGCCTTTTCGCCATTCTGTTGGCTCGGTTATTAGCATCAACAGCTTTGTAATAGCGTCTGCCCCGATTACGCTGAACTTCACGTGAGATCGTCGAAGGACTGCGATTCAGCGCAGTAGCTATCGCACGAATGCTCATTTTGGCTGACAAACCAGCTCGTATCTCCTCGCGCTCAGACAGTGTCAGGTGAGCTACAGCCCGCTTACGCTCATGGGGTTTTATGCCGCCAGTATCCCTTAACATAGTGAAGATCGTTCCGGGTTTTGAACCCAGGATATTCGCTATTTCACTGAAGCCTGTTCCGTTCTTCCATAGTTCAAAAACAGAGGCTTTTTCCTCTGCTGTAAATGTTCGTCTCATTCAAAAAACCTCCGCAACCCCATGTTTTCACATAACTGTTGCGTTGACCAATTGAATCTACACGGCCTTAATGTATGGTATGACGAAATGACGTTAAGAATTGGTGACAGCCTGAGACAAAAAATAGACAAAGGTTTAGCAAACAGTCGTGTTGGGTTAGTAGTTTTGTCTCCGGCGTTTATAAGCAAAGGTTGGACAAATTATGAACTTGATGGAATCGTCACTCGTGCTATTTCTGGTGAGCAAATATTGCTTCCCATATGGCATAATATTACAAAACAAGAAGTTGTCGATTTTAGTCCATCATTAGCAGACAAAGTTGCTCGTAGTACTGCAACTCATACAATCGATGAAATTGCTCATGAGATAGCCGAGCTACTGCATTCTCGTGGTTAATGTTTATCGAAATTCAAATAGCAAAACAAAAGGATCAATCAGCGATCCTTTTTTTATTTTTATGAATATCAATAAATTACATTCTTAACGTACGTTTTCGTTCCATTGGCCTTCAAACCCCGTGACTGCCGGAAGATTACCGGCAGCAAGCAAAGCCTAACGGATGATGATTTTTTCCTTAAAGAGCTGCACAGCAGCGAAAAATGGCCCGCATTCCTGCAAACCGCCGTTGAGAAGAAACGCACTATCGTGATCTGCGGTGAAACCGGGTCGGGGAAAACGGTACTCACGCGCGCGCTGTTAAAATCGCTACATAAAGACGAGCGTGTAATTATTTTAGAGGACGTTCACGAAGTCACGGTCGATCACGTTGTAGAAGCCGTTTATATGATGTACGGCGATGCAGGAAAGATCGGCCGCGTCAGCGCCACTGATGCCCTGCGAGCCTGTATGCGTCTGACACCGGGCCGTATCATCATGACTGAGCTTAGGGATGATGCTGCGTGGGATTATCTTAAAGCACTTAATACCGGCCATCCAGGCGGTGTTATGTCAACGCACGCTAACTCTGCGCGCGATGCCTTTAACCGTATTGGGCTGCTTATCAAGGCGACCCCTATCGGCCGTATGCTCGATATGAGCGATATTATGCGAATGCTCTACTCCACCATTGACGTTGTGGTGCATATGGAAAAGCGGAAAATCAAAGAAATTTATTTTGACCCTGAATATAAAATGCAGTGTGTGAACGGGAGCCTGTAATGAAAAACTTAGCAACCTGGCTTCTGGCCGCAGCATTTACGACAGCCGCCCTGCCCGCCTTTGCGGTGGAACCATCCGTTCAGGTTGGCTACTCGCCTGAAGGAAGCGCCCGCGTTCTCGTCCTGAGCGCCATTGACTCCGCAAAAACCTCGATACGGATGATGGCTTATTCTTTTACCGCCCCGGATATTATGAAAGCACTGGTAGCAGCCAAAAAACGGGGAGTTGATGTGAAAATCGTAATTGATGAAAGGGGCAATACGGGGCGCGCCAGCATTGCGGCCATGAACTACATAGCGAACAGCGGCATCCCTTTGCGTACTGACAGTGATTTCCCTATCCAGCATGACAAGGTGATCATCGTGGATAATGTGACCGTTGAAACTGGCAGCTTTAATTTCACCAAAGCGGCCGAAACGAAAAACTCGGAGAATGCGGTGGTGATCTGGAACATGCCTAAGCTCGCTGAATCATTCCTCGAACACTGGCAAGACCGCTGGAATCGGGGGAGAGACTACCGTTCCAGCTACTGAATACTGACCGCCAAAAGGCGGTTTTTTTGTTCAAAGAAACTGATCTCAGTATCGCGCCCGGGGCAGCTGGCCAACGTCGCCGGCATCGCGCCGGCAAAAATCGAAAAACAGAAATATCAGCAAGATAGCTTAAACAGGTGTCGGGAAATTTCGTTTAGATATTTTGAAGGAATCACAGTGTAAGCAGGCGCTTTTTCAGGGAGGCGCGTTCTTGCGGGTTGCGTCCCTTGTGATTGGCGATGCGATCCGCCGTGGCGGCCTGGCGCTTGACGGGCCAGTAGGAGCGGCCATCCTTGCCCATCGACCAGACGCTGCTGGCCTGGTTTTCCAGCAGGGGCAGATGGGCGCTCAGGGCTTCGGGCGACGCGCTGGTCAGCGCCGTGCGCTCACGGGTGCGCCAGCGCTGATGCCAGAGCTTCTTGTCCTCGCGCTCGCTGCCGCAGGTCGTGTGCCCGACGATGGGTGTTTTGCGGCGGCTGCGGCTCATAACGTAGTGGTCTCCAAGAACATTCAGGACTGATCCCAGGCGTCGATGGTCAAGACCTGATCGGCAGGACAGGCGGCTACGCGGTCGGGAACTGGATGGTGTTCAGTCTCATGCCGACCCCATTCGATTGATCGCGTCGCTTGCGGCACGCTGCGACGCAAGGAGGTTTGCGACCTGGTTTAGCAGCCGTGTCCGCTGCATGTCTGTTACCTATCTCCCCGACCGCTCATTGGACCAACTCCAGAGATTGGGCTCTATCGCTCAGCCAATACGAAACCGGCATTGGCTGATGCCACAACCGAGACTAACACAAATGGCTCGGTACCTGTATTTCGCGCCCCGTGCACTTGGCCCGGTCTTGCCACGGCTATCTCACCTTCCCTGAGGGCACGAACAATCCCATTGCCCTGAAAGTAATCAGCCATTCCCGACAAAACAGTCCACGTGTCTTGGCCGTGAGGATGAATGTGAGCCGCAATTTCCTGCCCGGGATGGACATGCCAAACCACGATAATTGAGTCTCGGGTTTCAAGCACAACGGAACGAATAGGCTCGCCTTCGGACGGCTGAACATACTCGGCTACAGAAAATATTCTCGATTCAACAGTCATCGGAGATCCCTCTTTCACAGTTGTCGTTACGGTCTTCATCGTCGGCATCCTGACGCACGGCGGGCAATTGCTGGAGCAACGCCGGCAGCCATTCCTGTACCGTCTCCCACACCACATCGAGGTTGATGTCGAAATAGCCGTGAGCCATGCGATTACGCATATTGCGCATGCTGCGCCACGGCACGTCGGCATGCGCCTGGGTGAACTCGACGTAGCCATCCATCACCTTTGTGGCCGCCTCGCCGATGACGATCAGGCTCATGATGACGGCCTGCTGGGTGCGCTTGTCGGCCAAGAAGTCGTCCTTGGCCATCCCTTCCACGAAGCTGCGCGCATCGGTTGCGGCCTGCTGAATGTGGTCGAGGTAATCGGGCAGGCGGTTCTCGCTCATATCGGTTGCGCCTCCGCGAGCACCTTGGCCCGGAACTTCGGCGGCAGGTCGCCGGGAGTCAGCAGATCGACGTCAACGCCGAGCAGCGATTTCAGTTCTTCTTCCAAATCGCCCAAGTCCAACAACGTGGCACCGGGCAGCGCATCGACCAACAGGTCGAGGTCGCTGCCATCCCGGTCGGTGCCATGCAGCACCGAGCCGAAGACGCGCGGGTTCGCGGCGCGAAAGCGGCCTACCGCTTCACGCACTGCGCTTCGCTTCATGTCAAGCACAACAGACGGTCGCATGCGCATCCTTTCTTATCGAAACTCGTTGAGATGATATGCAATCAAGAATAGAATTTCAAGAACTATTTTCGAGAATCGCAATGCCTTGATTCCCGTGCCGCGCCGGTTGCCTTGGCGGGCTTGTCACAAACCTACGTTTTCAAGAAGAAGGAAACCGCATGCCCCGCCGTTCGATCCTCTCCGCCGCCGAGCGCGAAAGCCTGCTGGCGTTGCCGGACACCAAGGATGAGTTGATCCGTCACTACACGTTCAGCGAAAGCGACCTCTCCATCATCCGGCAGCGGCGCGGCCCGGCCAATCGGCTGGGCTTCGCGGTGCAGCTCTGCTACCTGGGGTCGTCTCAGAATTCGGAAAATAAAGCACGCTAAGGCGTAGTCACCCCGTGACTCCCCCGCGCCGATGCAGCGAGCTTCGTTCCGTCTTGCAGTGACGCAATCAGCGGGCAGGAAACGTTCCCTTTCCGCGCGTGGCAGGCGCACACCAGTTCAGACAGCACGGCCTCCATGCGTGCCAAGTCGGCCATCTTCTCGCGCACATCCTTGAGCTTGTGCTCGGCCAGGCCGCTGGCTTCCTCGCAATGGGTGCCATCCTCCAGCCGCAGTAGCTCGGCGATTTCGTCCAGGCTAAAGCCCAGCCGCTGGGCCGATTTCACGAACCGCACTCGTGTTACATCCGCCTCGCCATAGCGGCGAATGCTGCCATAGGGCTTGTCTGGCTCCGGCAGCAGGCCCTTGCGCTGGTAGAACCGGATGGTCTCCACATTGACCCCGGCCGCCTTGGCAAAAACGCCAATGGTCAGATTCTCAAAATTAATTTGCATATCGCTTGACTCCGTACATAACTACGGAAGTAAGCTTAAGCTATCCAAACCAAATTTGAAAGGACAAGCGTATGTCTGAACCACAAAACGGGCGCGGCGCGCTCTTCGCCGGTGGGCTGGCCGCCATTCTTGCGTCGGCCTGCTGCCTGGGGCCGCTGGTTTTGATCGCCTTGGGGTTCAGCGGGGCATGGATCGGCAACCTGACGGTGCTGGAACCCTATCGCCCGATCTTCATCGGCGCAGCGCTGGTCGCGCTGTTTTTCGCCTGGCGGCGCATCTACCGCCCGGCGCAAGCCTGCAAACCGGGTGAGGTCTGCGCGATTCCCCAAGTGCGAGCTACTTACAAGCTCATTTTCTGGATCGTGGCCGCGCTGGTCCTGGTCGCGCTCGGATTTCCCTACGTCATGCCATTTTTCTATTAAGGGGTTTGAGGGCCAATGGAACGAAAACGTACGCTAAGAAGGTAATTCATTGTTTAAATTAAAATTTAATTCTCTCAGTTCCCCCTTCAAAATATCCTCCGGTAGCGTGAACGTATAATGCCCCAGCATATTGATATGCCCGTGCATCAGTGGGGATAACCGGACGATATCTTCACCCCCGGTTTCTTCTCCATTCCTGCGCATCCAGCTCAGGGCTTCCTGCATATAAAGTGTGTTCCACAGTACCACTGCGTTAGTGACGAGGCCCAGTGCACCCAGTTGATCTTCCTGACCTTCACGATAGCGCTTTCTGATCTCACCGCGCTGCCCGTAGCAGATCGCCCTCGCCACAGCATGGCGGCCTTCTCCCCGGTTTAGCTGCGTCAGGATCCGCCGACGATAATCTTCATCATCAATATAATTTAGAAGGTACAGCGTCTTGTTGACGCGCCCCACTTCCATGATCGCCTGTGCCAACCCTGATGGGCGCGAGCTTTTCAGCAAAGAGCGAATGAGTTCTGAAGCATGAATGGTACCCAGTTTCAGCGAACCGGCGGCTCGCATCATCTCATCCCACTGATACTCGGCTTTCGACAGATCGGCACAACCACGAGCCAGTTCGTCTAGTGCACCGTAATTTGCCGATTTATCCACCCGCCAGAATACTGCTTCACCGGCATCGGCAAGCCGAGGAGAAAACTGGTATCCCAGCAGCCAGAAGAGGCCAAAAATAATGTCGCTGGTACCGGCTGTGTCTGTCATGATCTCAACCGGATTCAGCCCTGTCTGCTGCTCCAGAAGGCCTTCCAGCACAAAAATGGAATCACGTAATGTGCCGGGAACAACGATGCCGTGGAATCCAGAATACTGATCAGAGACGAAGTTGTACCAGGTGATGCCACGTCCGGAACCAAAATATTTTCTGTTAGGTCCTGAATTGACGGTTTTCACCGGCGTGACAAAGCGCATGCCGTCAGCTGAAGCCACTTCGCCGCCACCCCAGCGGCCAGCAAGCTCCAGTGTGGACTGAAAATCAACCAGGCGGACATTGGCGCTGACCAGCGTTTCTGCCCGGAGGTAATTCTGTTTCACCCAACTGAGCCGGTGGCGCGTCAGCGCCGGTATATTGTGCTTTATCAGCGGTTCCAGCCCGATATTGCAAGCCTCAGCCATCAGGACCGCGCACAGGCTGATGTGCAGATCCTGCGCCCGGGCCCCGGATTCACTGACATGCGTAAACTCACGTGTAAAGCCCGTTCTGGCATCTATCTCAAGCAACAGTTCCGTCAAATCTACCGGCGGGAGTAGCTGCCTTACCCGACTGTTGAGACGATGCAACGATGGTGGCTCCTCCAGTTTCTCCAGGCTGCTGATAGTCAGGGAAGGATATTTACCGTCATGGCAGATATTAACCTCCGCATTTCCTTCAAAGCGAGATGCGACGGCTTTCCAGGTTTTATCCAGTTGGACCGCCAGCTGTTGCACGCCTTTATGTCCATCAGTGGGATGTCCCAGCGCCCGACAGATGGGGACCCGCTGAACCTGCCATTCTTCCCCCTGCAACAGCTTCTCGCGGGGATTTCCCCAGCGATCGCTGTTTTCGAGCCAGATGTCCCGTCGGCGTAGTGCATCCTGAAGGCGCTCCAGCAGACAAAGCGAGTAACCGGCACGCTGTATCCGGCCCTCCGCATCGTATACCAGGCGTTTCCAGGGGCCGGTAATAATATGTTCAGGCGCATCGTCCAGGATGCGCTTTTTCGAGCCGTTCAGTTCGGTCAGATAATGAATGGCGGACAGCGTATGTTCTCCGGCTGGCGCTGCCTGGAAATGCAGGTCGCGCAATACCGCCGGAAGAAAACGCTTTACCCGCCCGTACTGTTCCACCATTTCGTCATGGAAATTGTTGTTCTGAGGCCGGGCCAGCTCATTTACCTTGCTGACGGATTCTGCCAGCCTACTTTTCGGTATGCTGCTGAATATGGTCTCCCTCAGTTCAGCATCGTCAGCCTGCTCAGCTAGCAACAATGAACATGCCTGCGCCAGCAGTAGCGCAGCACGGTCAAGATCTTTCAGCGTCCTGAGCCGTTTTTTCTGCCCCGTTTTCTTCGCCGCACGAGTGATATCCAGTATAAGCATATCGAGCACATCAACGGCTTCATCCAGCGCCGCAGTCTCCTGTGCTTTAACGAATGCGGTGAGTACGGCCAGCTTTCTCTGCTGTGGCATTCGCGCGATATATTTTACCGACGCCATGCCTGCGTAACGGGCCAGATTACGTAGTTGTATAGCGGGCAGACCGGTAAAACTCAGTCGGGAAAACTCCAGGTTTCGCAGCCGGATATACCGCTCCAGCGCTTCGGTAAATGCCGGACCGCTGACGGTGACAGGTCCCTTTTTCAGTTGCTCCAGCGGTGAAATTCGCTGCCCCTCAGGAATGTCCAGCAGCTCAGTCACGCGGGCGGTCTGCCAGCTGTCCGGCAACGCGGCCAGTTTCTTCCAAAGTTGCTGATTTGCCCGTTCACGTATTTCACTGACGAGACGTACAAGTGTGGTTGCTCCGGGCAGCAGGACCTTATTCTGAAGCAACCAGGCGGTGGCAAAATCAAACATCAGGCCGGGTCGCTCATTACTGAGCCATGCACGGGTGTATAGCAGGCGCTTCAGGCGGAAAGACCAGGGGAAATCGCCAAATTCATGGTAACCGTAATATTCCTTAATCAGCGCAGTATGCTCTCTGAGGGTGGTATCCCGTTCTGCGTAGCGGGAAAGGACTTCCGGACGGCGGATATTAAGCTGCACCGCGACAAATTGCTGAACACCCGGCAGAACCCGGGTTAAATCTGTCAGAAAGGTGCCCAGAAAACGGGCGGTGGTGAGCTGAAGCGCAATTCCCAGCCGGTTATGCCTTCCCCGTCGCTGGTTAATGAAGGCAAGATCTCGCTCATCAAGATGAAAATAGCGCGCCAGCTGCACGTCATTGGGTTCTGCAACATAGCGACCATAATTCAGTTCCGGTAATGACTCCAACTTATTGATAGTGTTTTATGTTCAGATAATGCCCGATGACTTTGTCATGCAGCTCCACCGATTTTGAGAACGACAGCGACTTCCGTCCCAGCCGTGCCAGGTGCTGCCTCAGATTCAGGTTATGCCGCTCAATTCGCTGCGTATATCGCTTGCTGATTACGTGCAGCTTTCCCTTCAGGCGGGATTCATACAGCGGCCAGCCATCCGTCATCCATATCACCACGTCAAAGGGTGACAGCAGGCTCATAAGACGCCCCAGCGTCGCCATAGTGCGTTCACCGAATACGTGCGCAACAACCGTCTTCCGGAGCCTGTCATACGCGTAAAACAGCCAGCGCTGGCGCGATTTAGCCCCGACATAGCCCCACTGTTCGTCCATTTCCGCGCAGACGATGACATCACTGCCCGGCTGTATGCGCGAGGTTACCGACTGCGGCCTGAGTTTTTTAAGTGACGTAAAATCGTGTTGAGGCCAACGCCCATAATGCGGGCGGTTGCCCGGCATCCAACGCCATTCATGGCCATATCAATGATTTTCTGGTGCGTACCGGGTTGAGAAGCGGTGTAAGTGAACTGCAGTTGCCATGTTTTACGGCAGTGAGAGCAGAGATAGCGCTGATGTCCGGCGGTGCTTTTGCCGTTACGCACCACCCCGTCAGTAGCTGAACAGGAGGGACAGCTGATAGAAACAGAAGCCACTGGAGCACCTCAAAAACACCATCATACACTAAATCAGTAAGTTGGCAGCATCACCCGCTGGTGCTATCGGCGTCAAAGAATGCTATTTATTCGCCGGCAATTATACATTTATTCGGTGATGCTGCCAACCTAATGGATTGGCCCCTATATTTCCATACACTTTTTATCACTTAAGGAAGGTGCGAACAAGTCCCTGATATGAGATCATGTTTGTCATCTGGAGCCATGGAACAGGGTTCATCATGAGTCATCAACTTACCTTCGCCAACAGTGAATTCAGCAGTAAGCGCCGTCAGACCAGAAAAGAGATTTTCTTGTCCCGCATGGAGCAGATTCTGCCATGGCAAAACATGGTGGAAGTCATCGAGCCGTTTTACCCCAAGGCTGGTAATGGCCGGCGACCTTATCCGCTGGAAACCATGCTACGCATTCACTGCATGCAGCATTGGTACAACCTGAGCGATGGCGCGATAGAAGATGCTCTGTACGAAATCGCCTCCATGCGTCTGTTTGCCCGGTTATCCCTGGATAGCGCCTTGCCGGACCGCACCACCATCATGAATTTCCGCCACCTGCTGGAGCAGCATCAACTGGCCCGCCAATTGTTCAAGACCATCAATCGCTGGCTGGCCGAAGCAGGCGTCATGATGACTCAAGGCACCTTGGTCGATGCCACCATCATTGAGGCACCCAGCTCGACCAAGAACAAAGAGCAGCAACGCGATCCGGAGAGGCATCAGACCAAGAAAGGCAATCAGTGGCACTTTGGCATGAAGGCCCACATTGGTGTCGATGCCAAGAGTGGCCTGACCCACAGCCTGGTCACCACCGCGGCCAACGAGCATGACCTCAATCAGCTGGGTAATCTGCTGCATGGAGAGGAGCAATTTGTCTCAGCCGATGCCGGCTACCAAGGGGCGCCACAGCGCGAGGAGCTGGCCGAGGTGGATGTGGACTGGCTGATCGCCGAGCGCCCCGGCAAGGTAAGAACCTTGAAACAGCATCCACGCAAGAACAAAACGGCCATCAACATCGAATACATGAAAGCCAGCATCCGGGCCAGGGTGGAGCACCCGTTTCGCATCATCAAGCGGCAGTTCGGCTTCGTGAAAGCCAGATACAAGGGGCTGCTGAAAAACGATAACCAACTGGCGATGTTATTCACCCTGGCCAACCTGTTTCGGGTGGACCAAATGATACGTCAGTGGGAGAGATCTCACTAAAAACTGGGGATAACGCCTTAAATGGCGAAGAAACGGGTGATGCTGCCAACTTACTGATTTAGTGTATGATGGTGTTTTTGAGGTGCTCCAGTGGCTTCTGTTTCTATCAGCTGTCCCTCCTGTTCAGCTACTGACGGGGTGGTGCGTAACGGCAAAAGCACCGCCGGACATCAGCGCTATCTCTGCTCTCACTGCCGTAAAACATGGCAACTGCAGTTCACTTACACCGCTTCTCAACCCGGTACGCACCAGAAAATCATTGATATGGCCATGAATGGCGTTGGATGCCGGGCAACCGCCCGCATTATGGGCGTTGGCCTCAACACGATTTTACGTCACTTAAAAAACTCAGGCCGCAGTCGGTAACCTCGCGCATACAGCCGGGCAGTGACGTCATCGTCTGCGCGGAAATGGACGAACAGTGGGGCTATGTCGGGGCTAAATCGCGCCAGCGCTGGCTGTTTTACGCGTATGACAGGCTCCGGAAGACGGTTGTTGCGCACGTATTCGGTGAACGCACTATGGCGACGCTGGGGCGTCTTATGAGCCTGCTGTCACCCTTTGACGTGGTGATATGGATGACGGATGGCTGGCCGCTGTATGAATCCCGCCTGAAGGGAAAGCTGCACGTAATCAGCAAGCGATATACGCAGCGAATTGAGCGGCATAACCTGAATCTGAGGCAGCACCTGGCACGGCTGGGACGGAAGTCGCTGTCGTTCTCAAAATCGGTGGAGCTGCATGACAAAGTCATCGGGCATTATCTGAACATAAAACACTATCAATAAGTTAGAGTCATTACCCACCTCGCATTTACAGAGGGTTTACTGTAGTTCTCATGGAGGTATCTTAATCGGTGTCCTGCTATCTTAATAATGGCATAGGTTATAGAGCAATCCGGCTATTCTTCATGCTCTAAACCTATACTGATGCACGTGATTATTGGTAGTTAAAACTAATTTACGAGCAACTTTAAATTGTTAGAAGGCTATGTTCTGTATACCTTTATAACCATACAAAGAAATTATACATAACCCCGTCTTTAATATTATTAGCTTATCAGAATGAAATTCCACTCAATCCTATATTGCTGGAGTTTTTTTCCAAGCACCTATTTGCTCATAAATTTGACGCTCTATTTTTTCTACATCATTAACCAAGTCAGAATAGTCAGGTGGGTTGGTACCAATTGCCCCCTCCCATTGCCTCGTCAGCTGTGAAACTTTATTTTTGATTGTAGAGAGCTGATTTAGCTGCTTTTTGGCAAACAATACTTCTTCCGAATACAGGTTTTTTTTGGGCATTACAGTACCAGACAACGAATTTAACTTAAGTGCAGGCCGTCTTTTTAACATAAACAACTATCATTGCAACACATTTTCCGAGTTTTTCGTGGTAGGCCCTTCTTAGCAGAAGCATCTCTGATGTGTGGTCATCCACCAGCGGTCCTATGTTTCGATAACCAAAACTATGCATATTCGTCTACACGCATTGTGCAAAAATCAGTGACCAGCTATCCGCTTACGGAATCATCACGCCTGCGAGTTTTATGAAAGTGATGTGCGGATATTACGAAATGCAATCGGGTTGAAATGGATCGTAAAGGCAGTAGTGATACCCTCTTCAATAACCGATGCATCAGACCTGCCATCGCTGTTTGATGAGCAGCCCACCAGGCGCATCAGCGAAACACTGATGAAAGTGATGGACAGGTTTAACAAAGAACTGTTTCTGGTTATCGAAGGGATCAGCAGGATTCCATGATGAATCAGTCCAGGCTGTCTCCACGATATACTAGTCGCTGGAACGTGCTACTTTTCATAAAAACCTGACATCCATGTCGCTGTTAACCGATAATTTCCGGAAACAAAAGTAACTTTAGCCACCACGAGCCTTCTGGATTGCATATTTCAGGGTGGCCTCGTCAACAGCGCCCGGGATGAATGATGTCGTTGCAGCGTCGGGTTTTTGCATGTTCATGATAATGAACCCTGGCGTTCCGTTGATCCCGAGAGCTTCACCCAACTGCATGTTTCCGGAGATGACATTCTCATAGCGGCCTTTCTCACGGTCGCCGAATGAGCTGTTGAACCCGGATTTGTTCACAACCATGTCTAAATCACTGAGTGTAAACTCACGCTGGTTATTGAAGAATACATACGCACTGGTCATCAGGTTGTTGTGGTACTTACGATACGCTTCAGCGCCGAATGTCTGATAAACATGCAGGCCAGTTGCCGCCCCCATCGCAGAAACGGGTTTCGAACCAGCGAAGATTGGAAATTCTTTAAAGAAGAATTTAACATCGCTGCTCTGGCTCAACACGGATTCAACGACCGGCGCTACCTTCATACAGAAATGGCACTGGTAGTCGAAAAACTCGACGACGGCGACGGCAGCATTATCAGGTCCAATGTTAGGTGTCTCTTTGGTCTCGAAGAGAGCCGGGGCGTAAGGGATGATCCGCTCAAGGGAGGCGTTAGTGTTCAGGTTCTCAAGCGCCTTACCCGCTTCAAGCAGATACTGGGGTTTTTTTACCAGATAGGTAGCCGCGACTCTTCCTATTTCATCGTTACCGGGGAGCTCAGTTTTAAAATATTTCGACGTGATATATACAGAGCCAGCCGCTGCAATCACCGCAGAAATTAAAACAGACACCACGGGTTTAAATAATTTAATTTAGTCATAGCCACCTTTAAGCATTTTAACTTGTTAGTTATCAATCTACGTTCGATTATACTGTCACAACACATCGGAATTATTCGTTAAAGAACCTTGGTGATGCTGCCAACTTACTGATTTAGTGTATGATGGTGTTTTTGAGGTGCTCCAGTGGCTTCTGTTTCTATCAGCTGTCCCTCCTGTTCTGCTACTGACGGGGTGGTGCGTAACGGCAAAAGCACCGCCGGACATCAGCGCTATCTCTGCTCTCACTGCCGTAAAACATGGCAACTGCAGTTCACTTACACCGCTTCTCAACCCGGTACGCACCAGAAAATCATTGATATGGCCATGAATGGCGTTGGATGCCGGGCAACTGCCCGCATTATGGGCGTTGGCCTCAACACGATTTTACGTCACTTAAAAAACTCAGGCCGCAGTCGGTAACCTCGCGCATACAGCCGGGCAGTGACGTCATCGTCTGCGCGGAAATGGACGAACAGTGGGGCTATGTCGGGGCTAAATCGCGCCAGCGCTGGCTGTTTTACGCGTATGACAGTCTCCGGAAGACGGTTGTTGCGCACGTATTCGGTGAACGCACTATGGCGACGCTGGGGCGTCTTATGAGCCTGCTGTCACCCTTTGACGTGGTGATATGGATGACGGATGGCTGGCCGCTGTATGAATCCCGCCTGAAGGGAAAGCTGCACGTAATCAGCAAGCGATATACGCAGCGAATTGAGCGGCATAACCTGAATCTGAGGCAGCACCTGGCACGGCTGGGACGGAAGTCGCTGTCGTTCTCAAAATCGGTGGAGCTGCATGACAAAGTCATCGGGCATTATCTGAACATAAAACACTATCAATAAGTTGGAGTCATTACCGCCGACGGCCCTATCCGCTGGAGACCATGCTGCGTATTCACTGCATGCAGCATTGGTACAACCTGAGCGACGGTGCCATGGAAGATGCCCTGTACGAAATCGCCTCCATGCGCCTGTTTGCCCGATTATCCCTGGATAGCGCCCTGCCGGATCGCACCACCATCATGAATTTCCGCCACCTGCTCGAGCAGCATCAACTGGCCCGTCAATTGTTCAAGACCATCAATCGCTGGCTGGCCGAAGCAGGCGTCATGATGACCCAAGGCACTTTGGTGGATGCCACCATCATTGAGGCACCCAGCTCGACCAAGAACAAAGAGCAGCAACGCGATCCGGAGATGCATCAGACCAAGAAAGGCAATCAGTGGCACTTTGGCATGAAGGCCCACATTGGTGTCGATGCCAAGAGTGGCCTGACCCACAGCCTGGTCACCACCGCGGCCAACGAGCATGACCTCAATCAGCTGGGTAATCTGCTTCATGGAGAGGAGCAATTTGTCTCAGCCGATGCCGGCTACCAAGGAGCGCCACAGCGCGAGGAGCTGGCCGAGGTGGATGTGGACTGGCTGATCGCCGAGCGTCCCGGCAAGGTAAAAACCTTGAAGCAGCATCCGCGCAAGAACAAAACGGCCATCAACATCGAATACATGAAAGCCAGCATCCGTGCCAGGGTGGAGCACCCGTTTCGCATCATCAAGCGGCAGTTCGGCTTCGTGAAAGCCAGATACAAGGGGCTGCTGAAAAACGATAACCAACTGGCGATGTTATTCACCCTGGCCAACCTGTTTCGGGTGGACCAAATGATACGTCAGTGGGAGAGATCTCAGTAAAAACCGGAAATAACGCCAGAAATGGTGGAAAAAATAGCCTAAATAGGCTGATTCGATGTGTTTGCGGGAAAAAAATCGGCCCAGATCCGCGAAATTTTAATCAGCGAGTCAGCTTGGGAAGAAATGACCTGCTTATTCGCACCTTCCCTAATCTTTGAGATGTAGTACCCTCTATACAGTGCGGATTTTAATTAATGGAATAAATGATTATGAGTGAAAATGATACAATCCAAAAGAAGTCTAAAAGCCAGATTAACAAAGCGGTATTCTTTACATCTGCTTTGTTAATTTTCCTTCTTGTCGCCTTTGCCGCTGTATTCCCGGATGTCGCCGACAAAAATTTTAAACTACTTCAGCAACAAATCTTCACGAATGCCAGCTGGTTCTACATCCTTGCAGTGGCCCTGATTCTACTGAGTGTCTCGTTCCTGGGACTCTCACGCTACGGTGATATCAAACTGGGTCCGGACCATGCGCAGCCTGATTTTAGCTATCACTCCTGGTTTGCGATGCTTTTCTCGGCAGGGATGGGGATCGGCCTGATGTTCTTTGGCGTTGCTGAACCTGTGATGCATTATCTTTCACCTCCTGTCGGCACTCCAGAGACCGTTGCGGCAGCGAAGGAAGCAATGCGCCTGACGTTCTTCCACTGGGGCCTGCACGCATGGGCAATCTATGCCATTGTGGCACTGATCCTGGCCTTTTTCAGTTACCGTCACGGTCTGCCTTTAACGCTGCGTTCCGCACTTTATCCCATTATTGGCGAGCGCATATACGGACCTGTAGGCCATGCGGTTGATATTTTCGCCGTTATTGGCACCGTCTTTGGCGTTGCGACATCGCTGGGGTACGGTGTTTTGCAGGTGAATGCTGGTTTGAATCATCTTTTCGGGGTGCCTATTAATGAAACGGTGCAGGTGATTCTAATCGTTGTCATCACTGGTTTAGCGACGATTTCGGTGGTGTCCGGCCTGGACAAGGGAATACGTATACTGTCTGAGCTCAACCTGGGCCTGGCAGTGCTGCTGCTGGCGCTGGTCCTGTGTCTGGGACCAACCGTGCTTCTGCTGAAGTCATTTGTGGAAAATACGGGCGGTTATCTTTCTGAACTGGTGAGTAAAACTTTTAACCTTTATGCGTATGAACCTAAGTCGAGCAACTGGCTGGGGGGCTGGACATTACTGTACTGGGGATGGTGGCTTTCATGGTCGCCGTTTGTGGGGATGTTCATCGCAAGAGTCTCGCGCGGTCGAACCATTCGCGAGTTTGTCACCGGCGTGCTGTTTGTTCCCGCCGGCTTCACGCTCATGTGGATGACGGTGTTTGGTAACAGCGCAATCTATCTCATTATGCACCAGGGGGCGGCTGATCTCGCCAATACCGTTCAGCAGGATGTCGCGCTGGCCCTGTTTAATTTCCTGGAGCATTTCCCGTTTTCTTCCGTGCTGTCATTTATTGCAATGGCGATGGTCATTGTCTTCTTTGTCACCTCGGCTGACTCCGGGGCAATGGTTGTTGATACGCTGGCATCGGGTGGCGTCGCTAACACGCCTGTATGGCAGCGAATTTTCTGGGCCTCGCTCATAGGGATTGTGGCAATCGCACTGCTGATTGCGGGGGGACTGAGCGCGCTGCAAACCGTGACAATAGCGAGCGCATTACCTTTCTCAGTGATTTTACTGATATCCATATACGGATTATTAAAAGCCCTGCGTCGGGATTTGACCAAGCGTGAAAGCCTGAGCATGGCGACTATTGCTCCGACTGCAGCGCGTAACCCGATTCCATGGCAGAGACGCTTGCGCAATATCGCTTATCTGCCAAAGCGCTCTCTTGTGAAACGCTTTATGGGCGACGTTATCCAGCCCGCCATGACGCTGGTTCAGGAAGAACTGAATAAACAGGGAACGATAAGCCATATAAGTGATACTGATGACGAACGAATTCGGCTTGAAGTCGATTTGGGCAATGAGCTGAACTTTATTTATGAAGTGAGACTTCGTGGCTATAACTCACCGGCTTTCGCCATGGCTGCAATGGACAATGACGAGCAGCAGGCTGAGCAACATCGATATTATCGCGCTGAGGTCTATCTGAAAGAAGGCGGTCAAAACTATGATGTGATGGGCTGGAATCAGGAACAGCTGATTAATGACATACTGGACCAGTACGAAAAACACCTGCACTTCCTGCACCTCGTTCGTTAATACAAAAATGCCGTCCTGCCGGGCGGCATTTATTTTCCCGAACTTAATACAAGGATATGCTGAATGATTTCACGCTGGCAATGGATTCTCAGGCAGACACTTAAAAAGCTATGGTTCAGGGCAACGTTATTTGCAATGGTAGCAATAATAACGGCCCTTTTATCTATTCTTTTTAGATCAATGATCCCAGAGTCAGTATCAGTGAAGGTTGGTGCGGAAGCAGTTGATAATATTCTGAACATACTGGCATCGAGTATGCTGGCGGTGACCACATTTTCACTGAGTATCATGGTCACCGCTTACGGTTCAGCCACTACTAATGTGACGCCCAGAGCCACGCGTTTAGTTGTAGAAGACGTAACCACACAAAATGTACTGGCCACTTTTATCGGTTCTTTTCTCTTCAGCCTGGTAGGGATTATTGCCCTCAATATGGGAGCCTACGGAGAAAGGGGTAGAGTCATTTTATTCATTGTAACACTGGTTGTCATTGCCTTAATAATCAGCACATTGCTTCGCTGGATACAGCATTTGACCTCTCTGGGCAGGGTAGGTGAGACAACAGCAAAAGTAGAACAGGCGGCGATCGAGACATTTATTGCGAGAGCAAAAAGTCCATGTCTTGGCGGATATCCATGGCTTGAGAACAATGAACAACCAAAAGGAACTGTTGCCGTATATCCGGAGAAAATTGGCTATGTTGAATATATTGACATGGTCAAGCTCGGCAGTCTGCTGAGCAATGATCCTCGTCATGTATATCTTGTGGCGCAGCCAGGCAGTTTCATACATCCATCGATGCCAGTTTTGTACCTGAGTTCTGGTCAGGAGTCATCAATCTGTACCGATTTACTTGAAACGATCATTGTCTCGGATGTGCGTTCATTTGCTCAGGATCCCCGATTCTGTCTCAGCGTCATGGCCGAAATAGCCTGCAGGGCCCTTTCGCCCGCAGTAAACGATCCCGGTACTGCGATTGATGTCATTGGCAGAGGTGTTCGAATACTCTCCGCTTACGCGCAGAATAAAATAGATGAAACTGAAGTGATATATCCTTCAGTACATGTTGCGCCACTTCAGATCAAAGACCTACTGGAAGACTTTTTCTTACCTGTTGCACGTGATGGTGCGAGTATGAGGGAGATTCAGATAAGAGTCCTTAAAGGACTGTCTATGCTGAGTAAGGGTTGGCCTGGGATGTTTGCTGAAGCCGCACATATACTGGCATCTGAAACATTAGAGCATGCAACTCGTACTGGTCATATAGCCCATGACGAATATCTTATAAAATCAATTTATTATAATTTATTCAGTGGCGAAAATCCTAATAAAAAACCATAGTTGCGGGACAAAGGATTTGTCCTCTGGCAAGGTGAAAGCAAAGCATTCCAGTGAGAATGAGCGTCTACTTTGAGCTGTGATTTCAACTGATGGACGCAACACAATTATTGAACTCACAGCGTGAAGCGGACGTAGCTAATTTTGCACAGCCCTCGATTAGAAAATTTAAGAATCCAGCCTTCAATGGTGTCATGGCGACAGGCAATACCCCAGTCCAGTGGCATATGAAGCCACATTGTCGCTGCCGGGAATTTGTTTCACCCATTATCGCACCGGAGAACAGGCAGAAGACGAAGCAGCGCTTATGGCAGCGATCCTTGCAGATGCAATGAATGCCGGAGCCGAACGAATGGCACAGAGTTCACGGGATGTCACCATTCACCGGATGATGGTCATGGTGGAGCGTCATTTACGCGCTGCAATCTATGCATCTACCACCTCGGCCCGGTACAGATACGCCCAGCGGCCATTGACCTTCACGTAGGTTTCATCCATGTGCCACGGGCAAAGATCGGAAGGGTTACGCCAGTACCAGCGCAGCCGTTTTTCCATTTCAGGCGCATAACGCTGAACCCAGCGGTAAATCGTGGAGTGATCGACATTCACTCCGCGTTCAGCCAGCATCTCCTGCAGCTCACGGTAACTGATGCCGTATTTGCAGTACCAGCGTACGGCCCACAGAATGATGTCACGCTGAAAATGCCGGCCTTTGAATGGGTTCATGTGCAGCTCCATCAGTAAAAGGGGATGATAAGTTTATCACCACCGACTATTTGCAACAGTGCCAATTTTTGTACGTTAAGCGCATTATTTAACCAATCTTGGTTCGTAAGTGGTTGATTTTGCGTCAGTGGCTATCGCTTTTAAGTTGTCGCTCTTGCAGTATCGCATTTAGGTTATCCGATTAAGGTCAAACCTCTGAAAATGCCGTATAGCGCGGGAGTACACCCTATTGCTATAGGTAAGTCTGTTCAAAAAACAGGCTTACCGAATGGAAGGGACTTCCCCTGATTATGCGCCTGATTAACTCTTGTGCAATCATGGGGTACACATCGTCCCGGAGGAATTCGTTATGACTATCACGACTGTCGGTATCGATCTTGCTAAAAATGTGTTTGCTGTTCACGGTGTTGATCAAAATGGTAGAACTGTTCTGGTTAAGCCTAAAGTATCGCGTGCTGCACTTCCTGAGTTAATTGCAAGTTTGCCTCCCTGTGTTATCGGGATGGAAGCATGCTCCGGGGCTCACTACTGGGCAAGATTGTTTCGGCAGTATGGTCATGAGCCACGTCTGATGGCTGCTAAGTTTGTATCGCCTTATCGTATGGCCGGAAAATCAGGAAAAAATGATGCAGCTGATGCTCAGGCTATCTGTGAAGCTGTTCGTCGTCCGCATATGCGGTTCGTACCAGTGAAAGACGAAAGCCAGCAGGCCATGCAGTGTTTACATCGTACCCGTCAGGGTTTTATCGAAGAGAAAACAGCAACGTATAATCGTCTGCGAGGATTGATATCTGAATTCGGTGTCATCGCGCCACAAAGTGCTGATGCCCTGCGCCACATGGTTTCTGTGCAGAAGAGCTCTTTACCGCTTCAGGTTCAGCAATGTGTTGATGATTTGATGGAACACGTTGATCGCATTGAAGCTAACATCACTGAATATGACCGAATTTTGTCCCACATAGCCAAAACAGATCATCGCAGTCAGCGGCTGATGGAGCTAAAGGGCGTTGGTCCCACAACGGCCTGTGCACTGGTCGCCAGTATCGGTAATGCACATGATTTTAAAAATGGACGTCAACTGGCAGCCTGGCTGGGGCTGACGCCATCACAATACAGCAGCGGGGGAAAGTCGAAACTCGGCAGGATCACAAAAGCCGGTGATTCGTATCTGCGAACGCTTCTGGTTCAGGGGGCTCGTTCAGTGCTTATTGGCGCCGGGAAAAGGACTGACTCATTCAGCCGTTGGGTTTGTATGTTGGTTGAGCGCAGAGGGTACTGGCGGGCTGTTGTGGCCATCGCCGCCAAAAATGCGCGGCTGTGTTGGGCATCACTACATTACGGTGATGATTTCCGGCTGTACTCAGTCAACTAAAGCTCGAAGCTGTATAACCATCTGACCTGCAATTCGTTGATGATAAAGGGTTAGACCCCGTGAGGCCTATCTGGCTATTGTACAGGATATACGTATCCGCTTAACGAACAAGAACCTCACGCGCGTCTTTCATCAGGGCCCGAATCGATGACGATTCATCATGGCCGTTTATAGTACCGCAGTCTCTCCCCTTTATTTTTACTGAAGAGCAGACAGAAACCATAAATACCGGCTTTGACATGCCGGGGAAGTCCTTATAGTACAATAATTCTCTATATCCAAACTGACCCCTACACGCTCGTAAGCGGCTCTTACGACCCGCTAACGCGGAGATACGCCCCAACTGCGGCTTCGCCTTGTTGTGACCACTCCGACCGCGCACAAAAGCCTCTGAGCCGCTTTTAGCGGAATATGGCTTTGCAGGGTGAAGGGATGGATAGGCGATCCCTTTCGATCCCTCACTGGTATCGGCGGCTAACCCTCGGTGCTACCTGTCATTTCATCCTGCCGCCTTACATGCGCTAACGCGCATAAATCCCCGTTCCTCAGTGGAACGAAAACTCACGCTAACAGGGTAGTGACCGGGTAGCCACGATAACTGCCAACAAAATTAGCTTATAGGTTAATTCTACCTTGTCTGAAATTAGCCTATAGGTTAATATTAATAGAAATGGGAGGTCACATGTTTAGCGTTGTTTATCACCCGGAAGCCAGGGAAGAAGCCACAGCATTACCCGTAAAAATCAGGGTGAAGTTTGACCGTCTCATCGGCAAACTGGAGTATGACGCCCGATTACTGCGGGAGCCGGACACGAAGCCCCTGGGCGATGGACTTTTTGAGATCCGCACGATGGGGACGGACATAGCCAGGGGAATCTGGGTATACCACAAAGGCAATACCATCATCATGCTCCGTGTTTTCATCAAGAAGTCACAGAAAACGCCAGCGAAAGAAATCGATCTCGCCAAAAAGCGGTTAGCGGAGGTACTTAATGAAACTGGTAAGCCATAAAGAACTGCATAACGAGTGGATGCAGGACGATGAATATCGCGCTGCATGGCAGGAAGAAGAACGTAAGGAAAAGCTCAGGGAGCTGCTTGCTGAATGGCGCAAGCATGACAACCTGACAAAAGCGCAGGTTGCTGAACGCATGGGGGTTACACCTCCGGTTATTTCTCGCCTGGAAAACAACATCACCAAAGCCAGCATCGACACACTGACCCGCTACGCTCACGCCTGCGGCATCAAGAAACCTGTCATTGCCCTGTACTGAATAGCCAGCCCTCCGGGGCTGGCCTTTTTGTTTCGGTCAGTCCCAAAATTTTGTTAAAGCAAGTTTAAAATGTCACCTGTTTCTCCAAAGTTGAAATGTCACTTCTAAGCCAATCTATTTATACATAATCTTTACATCTTTCCCCGGTGACAAAGTGCTAATTGGTCTGTAATGTTCAATGTGTGGCAGGCAAGCCGCCGGTGACTTAGGGAAGGTGCGAACAAGTTCCTGATATGAGATCATCATATTCATCCGGAGCGCATCCCAGAGGGACATCATGAGCCATCAACTCACCTTCGCCGATAGTGAATTCAGCACTAAGCGCCGTCAGACCCGAAAAGAGATTTTCCTCTCCCGCATGGAGCAGATTCTGCCATGGCAGAATATGACCGCTGTCATCGAGCCGTTTTATCCCAAGGCGGGCAATGGCCGACGGCCCTATCCGCTGGAGACCATGCTGCGTATTCACTGCATGCAGCATTGGTACAACCTGAGCGACGGTGCCATGGAAGATGCCCTGTACGAAATCGCCTCCATGCGCCTGTTTGCCCGATTATCCCTGGATAGCGCCCTGCCGGATCGCACCACCATCATGAATTTCCGCCACCTGCTCGAGCAGCATCAACTGGCCCGTCAATTGTTCAAGACCATCAATCGCTGGCTGGCCGAAGCAGGCGTCATGATGACCCAAGGCACTTTGGTGGATGCCACCATCATTGAGGCACCCAGCTCGACCAAGAACAAAGAGCAGCAACGCGATCCGGAGATGCATCAGACCAAGAAAGGCAATCAGTGGCACTTTGGCATGAAGGCCCACATTGGTGTCGATGCCAAGAGTGGCCTGACCCACAGCCTGGTCACCACCGCGGCCAACGAGCATGACCTCAATCAGCTGGGTAATCTGCTTCATGGAGAGGAGCAATTTGTCTCAGCCGATGCCGGCTACCAAGGAGCGCCACAGCGCGAGGAGCTGGCCGAGGTGGATGTGGACTGGCTGATCGCCGAGCGTCCCGGCAAGGTAAAAACCTTGAAGCAGCATCCGCGCAAGAACAAAACGGCCATCAACATCGAATACATGAAAGCCAGCATCCGTGCCAGGGTGGAGCACCCGTTTCGCATCATCAAGCGGCAGTTCGGCTTCGTGAAAGCCAGATACAAGGGGCTGCTGAAAAACGATAACCAACTGGCGATGTTATTCACCCTGGCCAACCTGTTTCGGGTGGACCAAATGATACGTCAGTGGGAGAGATCTCAGTAAAAACCGGAAATAACGCCAGAAATGGTGGAAAAAATAGCCTAAATAGGCTGATTCGATGTGTTTGCGGGAAAAAAATCGGCCCAGATCCGCGAAATTTTAATCAGCGAGTCAGCTTGGGAAGAAATGACCTGCTTATTCGCACCTTCCTTAATATAAAGACACAAGCAGAGACATTTTTGGCACGATATAAAAACGCTAAGTTAAAAAATCACTATGACGTGTTGGGTATCAAATGTTCACTGGCATAAACCTCTGTTTCTGATGTAAAACAGATTTTCTGAGGAGGCGTAAAACCTCCTCGTACTGCGAAATTGATTTAGTGATAGCGATCGATCACGCCAACCAGATAGTGGTCGGTTTGCTGCATGTTGATGCCCGCTTTTTTAGCGCTGCGGACTTCATCCAGAATGATTTGCAACAGCGTCCCGTCCACGATTTCCTCTTTTCTGTATCGCTTCAGGAAGTTAATCGCTGACTTATCGTTTGCTGCCTGGGCGTCTTCCGTCAAAGAGGTCAGCGCATTAATGCGCTTCTGGTAATCGCTTACCGTCTGCTCAAACAGATCTTCCAGCGTGGAAAATTCACCGCACCGGGCGTGTTGCTCCTGTAACACCGGCGTGGCGCCGCTCTGTTTGATGTATTCGTACATGCGCATCATTTGCGTCACCGTATTTTGCGCCTGATGACGCAAAAATAGTGCGGTGCCATTAAGGCTATTCTCGCTGCACCTCTGGCTGAGCTGAAGATACAAATTTGAGGTATAAAACTCCTGATTCATTTGCGCATTCAGTTTTTGAACTATTCCGCTAGCGATCATAGGACTTCCTTATTTCTTGTCATCTCAGAAAACGGTCACTCTTCGAAAAAACAACCAGAATAAAAGCGATTCTTTCGCTTTTTTTATTGCGCCTGGTTACGCAGTCATATTCATTTTAAGTCGGGATGCTCCTTATTTAAATATCCACCCCTACTATCGCATTTCTATCTGGCATTATTCTGTGATGGTGTTTCGATATTCACACTCCCTGTGCCAATCCTTTCTTATCGACAGTAGGAAACTTCCTCCGGCTATTCTGCTGAACACGATTAGGGGCACTGTTGCAAAGTTAGCGATGAGGCAGCGTTTTGTCTTATTCAAAGGCCTTACATTTCAAAAACTCTGCTTACCAGGCGCATTTCGCCCAGGGGATCACCATAATAAAATGCTGAGGCCTGGCCTTTGCGTAGTGCACGCATCACCTCAATACCTTTGATGGTGGCGTAAGCCGTCTTCATGGATTTAAATCCCAGCGTGGCGCCGATTATCCGTTTCAGTTTGCCATGATCGCATTCAATCACGTTGTTCCGGTACTTAATCTGTCGGTGTTCAACGTCAGACGGGCACCGGCCTTCGCGTTTGAGCAGAGCAAGCGCGCGACCATAGGCGGGCGCTTTATCCGTGTTGATGAATCGCGGGATCTGCCACTTCTTCACGTTGTTGAGGATTTTACCCAGAAACCGGTATGCAGCTTTGCTGTTACGACGGGAGGAGAGATAAAAATCGACAGTGCGGCCCCGGCTGTCGACGGCCCGGTACAGATACGCCCAGCGGCCATTGACCTTCACGTAGGTTTCATCCATGTGCCACGGGCAAAGATCGGAAGGGTTACGCCAGTACCAGCGCAGCCGTTTTTCCATTTCAGGCGCATAACGCTGAACCCAGCGGTAAATCGTGGAGTGATCGACATTCACTCCGCGTTCAGCCAGCATCTCCTGCAGCTCACGGTAACTGATGCCGTATTTGCAGTACCAGCGTACGGCCCACAGAATGATGTCACGCTGAAAATGCCGGCCTTTGAATGGGTTCATGTGCAGCTCCATCAGCAAAAGGGGATGATAAGTTTATCACCACCGACTATTTGCAACAGTGCCGAGCCAATTATATGAAGAGACTGTTATGAAAGATTTCCATTTCCTGTATGTCGAACTCCTGGTCGAATTGCTTCGACTGGTCAATTTTCTTCTGCCGTTGTGGTTTGGTAGTTGAAAATAGCAGGTAATACCCGGGCAAGACCTTCCCGTTTTTTTAAAATAAAAGGGCGCACATAGCGCCCTGTCAGAAAGGTATTTTGAAGCAGCAGACTACTTACGAAACTCCCATTGTTTAATCAGCTTTTTGACAAACGTCTCGCCATAGATCTCATGTGACTCCATGTATGCACAAAGCTGTATCAGGGTCATCATGCCATCGCGAAGGGTATCGCATGACTCGTTACGGCAATAGGCCGTGAGTTTGTACATATTCGCCCCGCAAACGTCCGGGTTGTAGAGATTAACAATCAGGCTTGCCGCGAATTTCTTTCTCTCTGCGATAGCGCCCAGATAAGCCAGCTCCCTTTTCAGGTCTTCCGGGATAGGTGTGACAGCACACGCTCGCGGGTTCAGGTTTATCTGGATATGGTCAAAGTCGAGTTCCTGCATTGTCCTGGTTCCTTCTGCTGATATTCGGTATCCGTCTGCCGGGCCACACGATTCTGCATGTAATGCCCTTCATATCACCATTGTACCGGATACCTGCAATTTGCCCCGTAACTACCGGTGCTGATGATAAAAAATATCTTTATTTTGCGAACGATATACACCAGTCCGTCCTGATTTCGTCAGCTGAATTGTGCCGGGTAAGCTGGTTGCCATGTGAGTGACCTAATGGAGAACACCATGCAGCACACTGCAACCACACACCCGCAACCGGCTAACACCGTGAGTATCGTCAGTACGACCTACGGTCAGACGCTGGTGGTACTGAACGGGAAATGTCTCTACTGCGCACCACCAGAGCGAGGAGACGAAGCCCGGCAGCTGGCATCAACCACTGCCGGGGCACTCAACGTGCCGGTCGATGTCGTCCACCTCGATACATTTGCTACCGATACAACCGAAAGCCAGCTGATGGCCCGCTTTGAAAACCAGAATGCCGGGCCGTGGTATAGCCATGCGTTTACCATCGCGTTCAGTGTTGAATACCCGGCGAAGAGTAGCGATGACATTCCACCAGCGGAATTACACCGTGCATTGATGAAGCGGGCCAGAGAGTTTACCGGTGATCTGGATGCGCTGGTGGAAGCCTGCGGGGCATCTTATGACAGTTATCAGATGGGGTAACTCCTGCTGGAAATGACCGCATTCTGCTGGCGTTTTCAATGAGATATCGCCAGCCGCTTTGGTAGAGTTTTCCAGATAGCAAGCGAACATCATAGCCAGTGGCAAGAGGTAAACCTATATGAATTCTGTCTGTCTTGATTACGAGAAAGTGGATTTTCTGGCGAATCTCCTGATCCCCACCCTCGCCAGACACCCCATCAGTAACAGTTTCCCGGAGCGCGGCCTCGCACTTAAGGAAAAGCACCCTGAGCTGGTGGGCTGGCCCGAGCGCAAACTGGGTGAAGTGGAAAATTACCAGAATGCACTGTCCAGACAGCTACCGAGCCTGAACAGCATGTCCTTGCCGGAGTTTATCGACTTCATTCTCACCCCGCATGTCGCGGAGTATGTTCTTGAGCAGGTTGGCACTCCGCTTGCTGAAGAAACCATGCAGCTGTTTATGGCGAAAGTGAAGGCATAACGCGGTTTTCAGCCCCATATACTCCAGATCATAACCGGCCTTAATGGTCGGTTTTTTTTGTGAATTTTCTGCCCCGAAAGCCTTCGTCACCTGCGGGGAGCGTGGTTAACTGGTTATGTAAACAAAACGAACAACACACATAACTACAGGGGTCTACCATGTTAAATCCAGCTATCTGCGCCATGTTCATGTTTCAGGGCTTCCAGCATGAAGTCTCCCGTCTGACCGCATTATCAGTGGCTAATCCTATCCCCCTCACCTTCAACTGTGACAGCGTACAGACAATGATCTGTGAAACGCTGGCTGGTGGCGAAATTGAATGTGCTCACTGGATGTTGGATGCCGCAGAGCAGATCTGTAAAGCCTGCGAACCTGCGTATCAGGCATCTGAAGAACCGGGAGTCTGGTACTACGACATTGCTGAACGTCTGGGCGCTGAAGTGGCCTGCCGTTGCGTAAAAGGTGATATCAGCACTGACCAATTGGTCGCTGTTGCAGTTAACCTCACTGAGTCATGGAACACGCTGAGCGAAGACAGCAATCAGGAGCCTGATTGCGGATCATATGAAAATACCGTCAGGACGTTGGTAGAACGTGCTGATACAGCAGAAGCGGCTTGCGTAGAAGCAGTCAGAATCCTTGATGGTGGTGAGCGGCAGGCGTTATCAAAGGCGATAGCAATTCTTCGCCCTGTGGCCGCAACGTTGCAGTAGATAGTGGCAGAACACCAATACACACAACACTCACTACAGGAAAATGACCATGAAACTCACCGTATCGACTCGCCCGGTAAGAATTGAAGGGAATTATGTCTCTGTCGTCTTTAATCGTTCCCATAACTCCATGCCGGAAACAGCAGAGGTTAAAAATGCCGATCAGGCGCGGGCATTCATCAACGATTACATCGCCCGTAATATCAACGAAACGCCGATGCATCTGGTGCTGACAAAAGAGGGCCGGGCATTTGGCGGGTTCGACGCGCTGAATAGTAGCCTTCCGCCCGCGATTGAATCATCAACCCGTTTGTAATGACTGACTGGTGGCGCTCAGTGAGGAGCGTCACCCGGCATCACGGAGGGAGTTGCAAGAGTTCTGATTAGCCTTTCCTGACCCACGCCCAAAGCATCGCACCCGCCAACACCGTCAGCATCAGAGCAAACACGGAACCAACCAGACTCGCATCGCCATTCTTGCCGGAGTAACCGCAGGTTTGAGATGCGTCACCAACTGCCTGACAAATTGAATCGGGATCAAGTCCCCAGTAGACAAAGGCGAACAAGGCAATTACAGAGATAAACGCTTTAGCGACTTTCGCTTTCTGAATCATCAGAGACACCTCAGTTCGTCAATGCCGGGGAGTTGCCTGTGTGTTATTTCAGGCGGGAATCAAACCGGAACGGAATTTTCTTAACCGTAGCCATCAGGTCAAAGAGTTCAGGGTGTGCCGGATTCAGCAAGTAGTTAAATTCAACCGGAGACAACGCACTTGGAATACGCAGCGCGATAGAAGAACCGCTTTCAGCCCAGTTATCACCGTAGAGCGCCAGCTCAGCAGGAGCATCCTCACTCGCCCAGTTATCAGGGAGACGGCTCATGTCGAAGGTCTGGATCTGATCATCCGGTACATCAAGACTCAGCAGTGTAAAGTCGTCCAGTAACTGCGGCGCGTGAATGTGTACCAGCGTTTCAAGCATGGTAAGGCTGGCCGTTTCAGACAGGTAGACCATTGCAGTGCCTACGCTGTTCCAGCGGCCCCCCGTTTCTTTCGCACCCAGACCAGACCACGCAGTCATCAGATAACGGGTCTTGGTCAGTCGGTAAAGGATCACGAGTATACCCCGTGCTCAATACGCGTAATCAGGCGCATCACTTCAAGCGCACCTGTCTCAGAAGAAACAAGCTCTGCCGGTGATTTCCAGCTCAGACCACGGTTCGCTTCGTTCAGCCATTTGTGCGCCGCTTCTTTGTCACCTTCAAACAGCTCTACAGCGCGTTCAATTACGCGGATAATGCGCACCAGACGTTCGCTCTGATCGGCAGTGAAACGGTCTTTGATGCTACGATTAAACGTCGTATTAGGTATACCCGACATTTTGCGCAGCTCAGACGGCGTGATGTTAGCCCATTCAGAAATGTGCTTAGCTACTGTGCCATCGAGACCGTGATTGATTTTATCCATCAGCGCGATACCGTCATTATCCAGCCCAGCAACCTGCCATAAGCAGTGCTGATTCGTTTTGGTAACGTCTGGAGAAAAAACTTTCATCGTCATAACTAGCCCTCCCATTTGGTAATTCAATTATACCATATGGAACACTAACGGCAATCTTTTAACCATCAGACAACCTCAGCGCCCTTCGTCACCAGCCCCACCTGCCAGATAATAGGTCAATAACGACAAAACTATGACAGGGGGCATCATGCCGAATCTCTTACGTTATGACCAACTGGACTCCTCACGTCAGCCAGCAGCGCGGGCATCAGCCGCTAGTGGCGAATTATGGTGTGCCCGCAACAACGTAAAAAAGCAGGCGGCAGCGTCAAAGGCCGCAATTCACCAGGCAATCAATGATCAGCACCGCATTACCCGGCTGCGAAACACCTTTTCGCTCGCGAAGGATATGCGTGAAAAGCCGGTCGTCTGGATTGAAAAGCGCATCCTCGAAAATCTGTGCATGTTCAATGAGCAGGACGATATGTACCTGTTCACGCAGCAGAACTTTGTCAGCAAACTCTGAACCTCCGGCCCGGCTCGTCGGGCCATTAAAAGGAAACCGATATGACAGACTTCATTGATAAACTGGCAGCGAATGGTGTGGCCTTTACCCTTCAGGACGGACGAATCATCGTTGAAGGCGATCTTCGTGTCGGGTTTACGCTTGAGCCAGAAGATCCGGCAATTCCCTGCGACTATATTCCCGCGAATCTGACCGTGACGAACACCCTGACCATTCTGTCGGGCATTCATAGCATCCCTGCCGGGCTGGTGGCCCGCAATCTGTTTATCAGCTACTCTGAGCTGGAATCTCTCCCTGACAACCTGACCATTACCGGTACGCTCATGGCGAATTCTTCACGTCTTAAGTATCTGCCGGAAAATCTGACGGTGGGCCGCGTTCTGGACATCATGTGTACTGATATCGCCTATCTGCCGGATACGCTGAAAGTAGCTGGCAGTATGATGCTGTCAAACACCCGTATTACCACTTTGCCGGATAACCTGCATCTTGAAGAAAATCTGGCCCTCGAAGCCATGCCGTTGCAAGCGTTGCCAAAAAACCTGAAAGTGGGCCACAGCCTGTATCTGGATGCTGTGGCTCTGAAGCGGATCCCTGAGTGTATATCGTGCCCCGTGATTAACCTGGTTAACCCTGGTAATTTTGAAAATGTCGCGTCAGTCACCGGTATCGGCGGAAAGCCTAACCGCCATGTCTATGCGCTACGTACAGCGCTTGGCGTTCGCGTATGCATGTACGATTTGTCTGTAGACCCGGAAATATTTGGTCTGCTGGTACGTGGCATCTATGATGAACCCACGGCTGAACTACTTGATAAGGCCGCACAACAATGTATTCAGCGTCTGGAGGATATGTATGCTTCTGAAAACGCAGTTCGGCACTGACTCGGGTATGATTTATACCCGGAAGGTGTATCTGCATTACACCGACACTGACGGGCATTCACGCAGCAAGCTGATAAAAGGTTACTACTACCCGGGCGAAGTCCCGGTTGAGTCGTTTTCAGAGCGGGCACTTGCTCCTGGTATGCGCCAGCTGTTGAGTTGCCGCTGCGGCGCAATAAACTGGGTCGCAACTGGTGGTATCAACGAATACCAATGCGACTGCTGCGCAAAGGAAATAACCGTTTACTGACGGTCTGCACGGGGATACCGTTCGACCGGCATACCCATGACAATAAGAGCAGGTGCTAAATGACAAAAGAAGAATCACAATTTTATGCTGGTGCAATCTGGGCCGCATCGACCATTTACCGGATGCATTCTGACTCGGTGGTAGCGAAAGATTTTCTCCGTGAAATTAACGATCTGGATGTGGCAGCAAAATGTGGTGCTGAGTACGACGTTCTCCCATTACGCCTGTTTGTTTTGCGCGATTTACCATTGGGCCACGATGCGGATTATGAAGCCATCAGCTTCGGGCCGGTAGACCGTCACGGCAATATCATCTGCGATCACTCTCAGACTTCGGTCACCGATATCTCCGGCCAGCGAGCGTATGGGGTTTATGCCCGCCGTGCGGGTGAGTCGAATCTGACGCTCATCGACAATCTTGATGATGAAGAAGAAGCCGAACCACTGGCGAAGGTGCTGGCTGAACAGCTCCAGCAAATCAAAGAAGGTCGCTACGATATTTAAGCGTTAGACCACGTACTGCTGGTGGCAATACACTGTCGATTAAGGGGGTTAAGTGACTTAAATGATCCACTGACCTGTCTGTGTAAAGCCTGTTTATCCCAAAGCCGTCTGGTTCACCAGGCGGTTTTTTTATGCCCGGAATAGCAAGCACAACACAAAACGAAACCGATATTATCTTTCTGAAAATACAGGGCTTTTTATGCCCTGGTTTTCTTCGTCACCTGAGTCACTCACCAGATACTGGATACAGAAGCCACAACATGTAACCCGTTATCAGGAGCGACCCATGAAAGCACAAGCTGTTCGTAATCACTCTTTTGGCTCACTGAAGCTCAGCGCAAGCAATGCGGCAGCAGCCGCGCTGGCGCACCCGGTAACCCATTTCTTCATGCTGTTCGCCATCGTGATGTACCTGGTCTATGGCGGTGTAGTACTCGGCATTAAGCCGTAGCATTCCCTGTGGCCGGTCGCCCAACCGGCTTTGCCTCCAACCCTTCTGGAGGTAGTTGTTAACTTCCCCGGTAAACCGGGGATTTTTTTACCCGTAGTTCCAGCGTTCGCCACTGGAGCTAAAACCCACCAGAGCGAATTCCGTAACATAAGCGCTTCTTCTACGTCCGATCAGTACCTTACCCTATGAGCAACCCGTCACACTCTGCTAGCCTTCCTCCCGGAATGAACGACACTCTGATGTCCCTATATATCGAACCGGATATGCCTGGTATCGATGATCTCGTTATAACAATTATTCGGCTTCGGCGTGAGGGCTGGACAGCATCTGAACTGACTTTCCGTATACTTTCGTCAGTTGCATATCAGGTGATTCCTCCAGAGGCGTTTACCGACCCTAAGCATCACCTCCTGAAAGAGTATGTCAGTTTGTCCCGTGAGTTCGGCCTAGTAAGCGGGGCAAGACATAATGCTCACCTCCGTGGTGTCATTCGCAGAGGGATAATGTCGGGAATAGATAGAGCAGAGGTAATACGCCGCGTTCTTTTCTCCCCGCACTATTCAGAACATGAGGAAGATAACCAATCTGATTCGTTCCCTCGTTCGTCGTAACAACCGGGTGGCATTAACGCTTTTTCCCCGAATGTTCCGGTACAAAGCCTTTGGCGTGGTTGAAACAGGATCTGGTTATCCGCGACGGCCTGAACATCAGGAATCCAAAGTTTGTCTACTGGCAGGATATCTCAGAGTCCAGGAAGAAATTCGTGCTTCTCAGGCCCGTCTGGCTTTACTAAATACTGAAATCGAAAAGGAGAATGCTCAGGAGTACGCACGTAACAAAATTCCGGCATCACGGTTGGCTCACTTCAGGCTCTGGTTCACTCGCCGATTTGGTAATGACACATCCCGTTTGATTGAGTCCGTGGACACCTACTGCGAGGAGCAGAATCCAGTAATGGATGAGCAACCGGCTGTATTGCCATTACCACGCGGTCACCTCCCCCATGCAGATATCCGTATGCGCTCCCCGAGCTTCCGCCGAGAGGTTAGCGTTCGCGATGTGCATGTCCAGTCTCAGTTCCGTGAGTTGGTGGATAAGAATTTCGGAAGCCTGTGCGCGGTATCGGGCAAACACCTCAACGGTGTGCTGGAGGCAGCACATATTGAACCAACATCCGTAGCAGGCTGCTATAACGCCAGTAACGGCATTTTGCTATCACCAACATTCCACAGGCTGTTTGACACAAACATGATGGGTATTGATCCTGATACACTACAGATTCACTTCGCCAGCGGTATAGAGTTCCCTGAGTATGAAGGGGTCTGTATAAAACCGTTGTTCTACAATCTGGATAAAAACAGGCTCGGGGCAAGATGGCTTGAATTTAAAGTGAAATCACCTGCGGAGTAAGCCCTCTCCCCTCTTCCATCTCCCTGCCCTATCCAATCTATTTATTGGAAAGGCATAGCAGCATGGAGATAAGTAGCACACAAGTAACTCACCGATAATTCACATAAAAACCATATCAAAACAAATCAATCAGTTTATCGCATTTCCTAGCGCACTTTTAATTCACATTTTATGGACTTTTAATCCAATCCTCTCCTGTTCACTTTGAATTTAAGTGATATCAGTGAATGATAAGGTACGAATAATTCACTAAATAACAACTATGTAAATTCAACAGCATAAAAACCAGAGCGCTATCTTCGGACTGGTTCCAGTAATTGATGGTTTGAGTCCGGCCCGCATGTCATACTGATTTATATCTTTCGTGTAGCCCTGCGGTAGGCACGATTTCATCCCAATACATCCAGTGGCATGTGACTATATGATCGACCAAGCAGAGTTAATGAAGAGTGTTTTAGCGGTTCTGCAAGCCAGAAACGTGTCATTATCAGAGAGCCCTACGCGAATTCTGATGATGCTTCCAACACGGTTACGCGTGAATGTCACTGTAATCGATGCTCAAAATGAACCGTTAACCGCGACACTGATGCTGGATCAGGAAGGTCAAGTGACCTGTAAGCTGGCAACAGACCCCGCTGATACCGTCGTTGATATCAGTCGATATAGAGTATGATTTAAATCTTCGCGTTCCAGCCAGCCGTTCCCAGCTTCGTTGTAGAATATTGCAATAAGCCAATCCCCAGCCAGCCCTGTAATGTAACCGAAGAAAATCGTGCGCAATGCGCACGTAAAAATGTCTGCCCGCCACGCGGGCAATCGCCGTCCAAAAGCTTCGCTCTCAAGCGAAGCAGGCACGGCATGTAAATTCGAATAGAGCCCTCACGGGGCGATTAGGCGAATTCGCGGCCCGCTAGGGCAAAGTCTCAAAGCGTATGGGGGTTAACACCCCCAAAACGCTGTGGAGACTGTTGTGGCTTTTCGGAACTACGATCCCGAAGTACTGACTAAGGGTTGCGGCTGCCACCAGCCCGGCTATCAGGCGACCCAACAATTATTTCTCCGTATCACTTCGTCACCTGCTCAAGGTGATTGAAAATAGAATCACAATTAGAAAGCGGGGAACACACAATGAACACTCAGACAAGAATCAAATTGAAAGGCCTCAAAATCTATACTGGCATGAGCCAGGAAACAGTCTGCTTTAACGCTACTGTCCTCTTCGACGGGCTGAGCATAGGTACAGCTGATAATGATGGGCATGGTGGCGAAACTCGCGTACTGTTCGAACCAGGAAAAAAAGAGCTGTTCCGCCAGGCCGAATCATATGCGAAGGGTCTTCTGCCAATCTGCCTTGGCGAACACAATGGCAAGCCATTTCTCATAGACTCAAACCTGATTGAAGTAATCGACCAGCTTGTCAGTGACGAGGAGCGTAACCGGAAAACTAAATCAAGTTTCAAGAAGGTTTACCGCAAGAAAATCTGCGTCTTACGCGAAGGTAGACTTTGGACAGTGGGCTACAAAAGCCAGGCTCAATACGCTTCATACATCGCACAAATCAAAAAAGAACATGGCCCTGATATCGTTATCCTGGACGATTTGGAACATGATGAAGCTTTCGAGCTGTACAGTAAGCACTTATACGCCTGACCATCAAGCGTGGTAGAATTGGATAATTCTAGCGCAGAGGATCACTATGAAAGTTAAAGAGCTTATCGCCCAGCTTCAGCTACACGACCCTGATGCTGTTGTCGTAATTGCCGGATTTGAAACCCAGAGTACTGGACTGGTTGCCGAGGCCGATACTATTAAAGAATGCGTGACAGTTCCTGTCCAAGCGGACAGCATGACGGGTGACCGTTCGTTGGCAAAGGAGGGTTCACCTTCTGTCTGGTTGGGATGGGGGAATGATTACCGCACGGAGTTCTTCGTTAGTGCCATCAACGACCCGGACGAATTAGCCTAACTATATCGAATACCCAAGAGCCTCTACTTCAGAGGCTTTTTTATTTGATGGGTCTTACGGGAAACCTTGTCATTCATTTACCAATAGTTGCAGGGCGTATCCTCCAGCGCTAAGTCACTTAACCCCCTTAATCGCCAGCCAGCATCTCCGGGTTCTGCCCGACCCGTGGATTACTTAACACCCTTAATCGCCAGTCAGCCTCTCCGGGTTCTGCCCGTACCGTGGGTCACTTAACCCCCTTAATCGCCAGCCAGCCTCTCCGGTTTCTGCCCGTACAGTGGGTCACTTAACCCCCTTAATCGCCAGCCAGCCTCTCCGGTTTCTGCCCGTACCGTGGGTCACTTAACCCCCTTAATCGCCAGCCAGCATCTCCGGGTTCTGCCCGACCCGTGGGTTACTTAACCCCCTTAATCGCCAGTCAGTCTCTCCGGGTTCTGCCCGCCCCGTGGATTACTTAACCCCCTTAATCGCCAGAAGAGAAAGATGATGTGTCATTGAACTGCATTTCGAGATCGCAAAATGAAGAAAAAACAAAATAGAATGTTAGCGTCTCAATCTGATTGCCGTTACAATTATACGCATAGAGCGTCATTTTACGAATTATACGTAAAGTATACGCATATGCGTTTAAATTCATAATTCAGGTTTGAGGGTATGACGAGAATGAATCTAATAGATAAAATTGCCCTTGTCGGGCAACGCATGAAGTCCGAACAAATTTCATTGAAAGAATCGTTACTGGCTTCTTCCCGGGTATCTGTATCAGATGACAGTGTGGAGGGGGTAGATCGCCTTATCTATAACCACTGCCTGAATAAAAAAAATCTCTCCGACTTCTTTGGAAAATCTCGAGTTACCTTCAATAAAATTCTCGCTGATCTCGAAGAAAAAAGGCTGGTGGGTCAACCTATTTATCAGAACAAAAACCACCTTTATACCCGCTGGGATGTCCAGAATATTATGGATGCCCTGGGTTATCCGCGCTATAGAGATTACTACCAGAGCCGAACAATCATTGTTCAGAATCATAAAGGTGGGACAGGAAAAAGCACGACCTCAGTGGCTCTGGCTGTAGCAGCAGCACTTGATCTCCAGTTGAATGCCAGAGTTTTAGTAATTGAATGGGATCCGCAAGGCTCTATTGGTAGCGGTATGATTCAAAGCGTATCTGAAGACGACGTATTCCTGACTGCAATCGACGCAATCCTGGGCGTGTATGAAGAAGGTTCTGAATATAAAAAATACCTCGACATGGGTTACTCTGAGGCTGAAATCATTGAGAATATGCCGTTCTCAACCCATCTGCCAAATCTTGATGTAATTACTGCGTTCCCAACCGATGCGAGATTCAAAGATAAATACTGGCAGTGCAGTAAAGAAGAGCGCACTCAGTTGTTGCTACGATTCAAAGAAGTGATAATGCCAGTCCTGAAAGCTAAGTATGACCTTATTATCTTCGATACCCCTCCAGAAGACTCGCCAATTATCTGGGCCGCTGATGAGGCCGCTGACGGTATTCTTGTCGCAGTTTCTCCGCGAGAATACGACTATGCATCCACAACTGATTTTATGCTGACGATCAGTGAGCGATTCCGTCAGTCTCCCAATAAAGGTGAAAATATTAAATGGTTTAAAGTACTGGCCGTTAACGTCGATGATAAAAGCCCATACGAAAAAATAGTCCTCGATAAGTTAATTCGAACCGTTCAAGACCTGTTTATGGCAACCAATATCAAAAACTCTGAAGCATTCAAAGCAGCTGCGTCACGGGGTAGGTCGGTTCTCGATATTAAGAAATCTGAAGAGTTATGTTCACCAAAGCAGCTGGATATTGCCGAAGAATCCGTAATGTCCGTATATCAACAGTTTATTAATGAGATAAAGAGTTTTTCAGCGAAGGAAGGAGTTAACGCATGAGTGATGAACAGCATATCGGAAACGATAAATCGCGTTATCTAAATACGCCAAAGCGAACCGATGTAGGCCACCGTTCCGGGTTAGCTAACCTTAAGAGTCCCCCTCGCATTAAGAAACTCTTTACCCTTCATAACGGGCGAAAACTTGAAGCTGAGCACGTCACTGTAGCAGCTGAAAATGTCGCTACTGAGACCGCCGTTCACCCAATGAACCCGCGAAATCAGGAAGCGCTTACCACAAACGCAGTACGAGATATCCTGCAACAAATTGAGTCAAGGGGTGTTGATACTGAAGGTGTTGCCGTTAAACGTGATGGCGTGTACCTGCTTATTGAAGGTAGCCGCAGACGTTTTTGCTGTATTGCGGCTCAAAAAGATCTGCCTTTATGGGTGCTACCAGATGATCTATCAGCTGAGGACATCAAGGCGATTATTACCGCTGCACAAACATCACGCCGATTCTCATACCGAGAGGTTGGGCTTCAGTATCTGGAACTAATGCAGGAAAAAGGATTCACCAAAAATGAAGAGCTTGCCCTCTTTCTTGGCATAAGCCATGTGTCAGTCTTTAAACGTATTCAGGCGGCGCGTATTGACGGTTCGTTGATAGCTCTGTTCCCGGATTATGAAGGTATACCAAACTCCTTCTACAGCCGGTTGTCCAAACTTCAGAAATACGTAGAGAGCAACCTTTTCATTCTTGCAGATGTAGTTGATAGGGTGAAAGAAGAAATTGCTAATCTGGACATCAGTGACATCCCGGAAGCGCAGAAAATTGTCATGGCGCAGATCACAAAGGCGGTTGAATTACTCGATCAAAAGCCACCTGCAAAAAGTTGGGAAACCCGTGATCTGGCTAATTTTGCTAATAAGGACAAATACGCCCGTATCAGCAAAAATGCATCGGGCCGTAAAGTTCGCTTTGAATTTAACCGAATGAGTACCGAGCTCATGGCAGAAATTGAAGCATTTATTACGGATAAACTGAGTAGCGAAAAATAACAATTCGCCATTGCTTGATTATCGAAACTGCACCTCCTGGTGCAGTTTTTTTTTGGCCGCAAACCTATTCGTCAGGAGGAGACACCGGTTGATAATAGGAAAAAAACAGCTCATGAGGTGGCTATGCTTTCGGAAAAAATTGTAACCCTGTTTTCAAATGACGCATTAAAGCGTTTCACGATTCTTGAGGCTTACGCCGAGCTAAAACGTCAGGGTACTTTTAGCGTTTTCCTTTCGTTCATCGATCCTCGTACTGATTGTCTCGTAGAGGGTAACTTTCAATTCTACCCGAACCCCGTTAAGACCTACTCAAACATGGGAGTATGCTATCTCACTGAACATCTTGGGCTAACGTTAAAAATCCCAAGCTCTATGGAATGGTGGGCTACACATGAAAAGTCAACATTTCATAACCAAGACATCACCTATCTGAAGGAGGGTGAATACGTAAAGGCAACCATTAAACTGGAAATAGGCTCGCGGATCAGAGTTCCTAATGCGTTCGAAGTTGCCCCTTCCATGTGAACTTAAGGCATATCAAAGTAAATTACTGACGAGGACGGCTATGGCACTCACGATAAAAACAGAAACACTAAAAGCTACCACAAGCCCAACATTTGAGGCTTTACGTAATCGTTATAGCCACCGTAGTTCTGACGATGAGATTGCCGTCGATCCGCTATGTTTATCTCGGGATGATCTGAATGAACTTTTACAGGCATGTCGTGGTGATGGAGAGTCAAAAAATCGACGAGCTCTTGAATCGATCATCACTGCACTGGAAGGTGATTTCGATAAGCCTGTGAGCAGTTTTCCGGCATTCGGTCGTGTGTTACTACAGTATCTGAAGTCAAATCGAATTGATGGCTGGATATACCGACGCGGTCATGACGGCAACCTGTACCCCGGTCTTGTTACAGCAATAAAAGAAGTAAAATCAGAAAAAAACTCTGACCGTCCCCCATCACTATTGTTACAAATCAGCTGGTATGGGTTCGGCGAATATTCGCACTCCAAAAAGGTTTACGGAACCCAGCTTACCGCCCTGAATTTCGAGCCTAATGAGGTGGCGCGGCGCAGTGTCGCTAAGACACTGGCCGACCGTGATATCTACCATGAAACGCATGAGCTGAAACAAGAGTACCTGGAACAACTAACGCGGTTTAAGGAAGTGGTCGACGGGCAATTTGGCAATCAGTTTAAAGCAACCGGCAGGGCTGTCAGAATGGAATCGTATAGCTACAGCGACCGGAATCTGGAAATAGCAGGGCATAAACTGATACACGATTTGCCTGATAGTGAGTGCGATGCCTACGGTGCAGAAGTGGAGTCGCCTCTTTTTGAAGATGACCAGTTTGGCCTTTTACCCGAAATTCCTGTGCAGCGTTATTTTGATCTCTCGCTGCAAGACTTTATCTGGATACATGCCAATAACGTAGAACCATACAAGTATGATAAAGAACTGCCAAAAAAGATGGTTTTGCCGGAAGACCACCGTGATTTACTCGATATACTGACCACGGATATCAGCGCTTTCACCAGCGATATTGTTGAAGGGAAAAGCGCGGGTAACATCATCATGTGCGTGGGCTCACCCGGACTTGGGAAGACATTAACTGCTGAAGTGTATGCAGAGGTCATTGAACGGCCCCTGTACTCAATTCATGCTGGCGCACTGGGAACCAACGCCGATGACATTGAGAAAAATCTGCGGACGATTCTGACCCGGGCTAAACGCTGGAACTGTGTCCTGCTTCTGGACGAAGCCGATGTGTTTGTCATGCAGCGTGGAGCATCACTGACTCAAAATGCCATCGTTGCGGAGTTCCTCCGTACACTGGAGTATTTCGATGGGTTGATGTTCATGACAAGCAACCGGGGTAGTGACATCGATGAGGCTATCATACCAAGATGCGCTGCAATCATTCACTATGATGTGCCGGAGAAATCAGATGCCCAAAAGATCTGGAAGATTATGGGTGAGAACTTTGGCGTGAACATTCCTGATGAACTGGTCAGATCACTTGTAAACACTTACCCAGAACTTCCACCACGTGACATCAAGATGTTGCTACGGCTCACGTTGCGAATGAGCGTGAAAGAGCAGGGGAGTGGTAGCATCCCGACACTGGATATTGTGCGGAAATGCGCGATGTTTCGTGGGATAGAACGAAAGGGAAAAGAAAAAGCCCTGTGATAACGATGCCGGGTTCGCCCGGCATACAACCTGCTGGCCCAGCCCAAAGCAATCCGAGTTCTTCAGCAAAAGCAGCAGCGTGTCGGAAATAACTGTGTTATAACAATTCAGGTGATCATGATGAGAAGTTGATAACAATGTTTAAGCTAAGTCCCATAAGAAAAAAAACAAACAAGCTGCATAAACTCCTTAATAACGGCTATCGTTTCGTAATCATGCATGAAGATGAAATTATTGAACCCTTCCGCTACGAAATAGAAGCCAGACGAAAACTATTCTTTGGCAGAAAACTCCTTTCTATTTCCGACCTCATCGACTCAATAAACGATAGTGTAAAAACCCAAGCAAAACGCGCCCCTTAACTATTCGTCACCTGAATAACTCCAGCTATGATAAACATTATTATCAAGCTTAAAGGTGATACTTATGAAACCGTTTGGGATTTTCTATTCAGTAGAAGGCTGCACTTGTTCACTGTGCCGCTCGCGTGGCTATCGTAAAAACAATGCATACGATAGATCTCTTCGTGTAAGCAAACACCGCGCCCGTCAGCAGGCCAAGCGTGAAATCCGCTCCGCCGTATTCAGCATCGACAATTAAGAAAGGTTGATGATAAATAAGAAGAATAACGAGGATAACAAATGACTGATGAAAACCAAATAAAGGTGCTGTTTTGCATTCTGCGTCGTCGATTCGTGGATTATGTCCCTGAGTTTGAAAACTGTGTAGAAGAACGGGAAGTCATCAATGAAACGCCGAAGGGTTACCGTATGTCCGTCTCCTACGGCACATCAGTTTACCTGCACGCGGATTATGAGTTTTTCGAATCACGTCAGGCAGCGTATCAATGGTGCGCCCGCCGTGTGACCGCTAGCATTGAGAAGATGAAACAAAAAATGCAGGCGGCAGAAGCAACAAAAATAAAACTGATAGAAGCATCCGGGAACTGTGGCGAATAAGATGACACCACGTCAAATTATCCTCTCACATATTACAGCTGAGAAAGCACTCCCACGAGGAACGCTGATCTGGTTATTCTACGAGAATGCCGATGATTTAATCAGCCTGAATGAAGTGGGCGATAATCTTGAAAGGTGGCATCAACGAGTTGGGTCGCCTGAAGAAATTCAGGTGATACTGGATATGCCTGATGACGATTCAGAAGTCTGGCTATTCAGCCCAACAAAATTATTCTCCCCACGGGTAAAAACCCCCGTTCTGACAGCCAGAGATAGGGCAGTTGCTCGCTATGGCGTTTCTCGCGTTATGACGGCGGAGAAAGTTGTTTTTCTGTATTCAGGGTATCTTCTGCACCTCTATAGACAGGCATATGGTTTCACCGGCCCTGCGCCTGAAGTTCGGGTCAACTGGAGTGCCAAACATTCATGGGGCGGCAGGAGCTCAATCACTATTTCACCATCGTCCATTTATCCTGACAGTGATACACCGCGCTATCGCTACCATGAGTACGCACATATAGAGCAGCGTAAGGACATCGGAGCATTTTATTCAATCAATCAACTGGATCATATCAAAGGCGTAGTGGCACATGAGCTTGCGCACTTTTGCCAGCGCCACACTGGAAAAGATAATTTTAAATTTGGTTTTCCGGTACTCCCTGAAAAAGATTTCAGAACGGCTCATGGTGATGGGTGGCAGTTCTTGTATGCATTTTTCAGAACAGAATTAAATAAAAGAATTCAGCGATAACCCAAAAAAAGGCATAACCAATGTACCTTCTTTCCATTTTATTATTTACATTTGTTTATCTGTTATCCTTTAATTCTGTTATAGAGGAAAATAGAGACCGCTATTCCATACAGACTTTTGCAATAGTGATGATCACGATATTCCTGATATCAATGCCAGTAACAACAACTTTTGTGTCGTTGATGCTTGAAGAAAACCAGAGAGAGCATCGTGATTTGATTTCCTTCCTGCAAATCAATTCCGTTTGGTTCGCAGGAGCCGGGGGGCTGGTGGCTATCTTCTTGTCAGCCCTGACAATGGTTCGCCTGAAGCAAAAACGTATCCGTCACAAAACATCGAACCTTAACCTCATCGTTGTGGGCCTTTTCGCGGGCGTAGTCTCTTTTGCCAGCGCGTATAAGCATCTAGCTTTCTTCAGTGGGGATGATGCGGGAGTGTTTTTATATGAGGCTATACCAGCCATCGATGACATCGACTGTAACGCGCCAATACTCCTGGTGAAATGGGAACCTGACTCAAAGAAGCCAACTGCATGGCGATGCCCTACGGGCGTTGCATTCAATATCAATAGTCCTACTCCATTCCTACCTTGGGGTTCATATGAGGAAGGGGAGAGTTCAAAACTAAATGAAGTGATGACAATTTTGATGAAAAATGCGGTCAAAATCGAAAAACGTCGCCATCTTGATGTCATCATTACGAGCTAAGGCCTTGTAATCACTGGATTACAGGGCTTTTTTATGTACCCGAAAAAAAAGAGACATTTTGTCCCCAAATACGCTTCGTCACCTGTTTGGTGTGTGTTTAACTGGATTTACAGCAAGCAACGAACCTCGCGACACAATAACTAAAGCGGAGAAACACCATGAACACCGACGTTAAAGCTATCTTCGAACAAAGCCGTACCCTGGAAAATCTGGAAGGCGCTGCGGTACTGATGCGCAGCTTAGACAAAGCGCCATCATCACTCCGAGCACTGAGCGATTTCGTAACCAAAGCGCGTAAAAGCGGCAATACGGAACAGTTCGAAGAAGCCGATATCGGGCGTAACAACGTCTTTGCGGTGAGCCCGTACTGGTTGTTTGTGGAAGAGGGACTGAACCTCCGCGACGTAAATTATGACCGTGCGGTAATGTTCAAACACGCTTATCTGGAACGTCCTCAGTCAGTGCCTGTCATCCGCGTTAAACCAGTAGTAGTGGAAGGCGTAACCCGCCTGAAAATCATTGATGGCCACCACCGTTTTGCTGGCCTGATGATGGCGATTGCTGAGGGCGCGAGCTTCCAGAAAATCACCGTCGAGGAATTTGAAGGCGGCAAGGACGAAGAAGTCTACAACATGATCGAGAGCGCCAACTCCCTTCAGTTGAAGATGGTGGAACGCGCTGAAGGCTTCAAGCGCCTGATTGGCTGGGGTCACACCATTGAGTCGATTGCTCAGCGTCTGGGTGTCTCTCTGGTCACCGTTCGCCGCAGTATCGTGCTGGCAAACGCTGACTTCAGCATCAAGATGCTGGTGAAAGAAGATAAGGTATCTGGTGACGTTGCCGTTGACGTTATTAACGAATGTCAGGGTACTGACCGCGACCCGTATGAAGTCCTGATGGAATCCCTGAAAAAGGCAGAAGGAGCTGGGAAAACCCGCGTCACTGCCAAATTCGTGAGTTCCAAGAAAAAGACTGGCCTGAAACCGAAAGTTATCCGTAAAACCTTCGACAGCCTGTTGCCAACCCTGAGCCAGCTGCGCGACCAGATCCCGCCGCAGCCGGAAGGTGAGCATGAAAATCAGATCGAAATTACGGAAACCGTGCCGGAAGAAGTCGTCTTACGCCTGACTCCTGAAATGGCCCGTACTCTGATGGCTACCCTGGCTGAACTGGAATCAGCAAAACAGGCAGAAGATGCTGAAGCTAATGGTGACAACGACGGTGATAGTGCTGAAAACAACGGCGGTGCTGACGATGCGACTGATGCCGATACCGATGGCGCTAACCAGCAGAATGGTGAAACTGAAGAGACTCAGCTGCACCCGGTGTACTAACCTCCCAGCAGGTCTTTAACAGACCTGCATAAAATTCCTTTTCATTCTGATGGGCCGGATAAACCGGCTCATATTTTTGCACATATAAATGGCCGCATTTTGCTGTCTTAAATTTTTCGATGATAGACAGGAGCGCATTAAAATATCAGGGTTATAGACTTTTTTGGATAGCAATGGGGGTCGCGTTGAATATTCAGACTAATTATATCGAGCTGCAAAATTGGCTCGAAAAGGCAAAAAGTATTTATTCCTCCGCAGGATGCCCGCACGAAAGAGTTGATGATGGCATTTTAAAAATTGCAATGCAGGTAGCGGCTATTAGAAAAACAAAACCAGATATGCTGCATGTATTCCTTCAGGAGTTAATTACTGAGTTCAAGGGTTATAAACTCATTCAGTGCCGATTCAATAAATCCAATTATGAGCATTTTGTTATGACCCCGGAAATTCAGATTCTGATCGGTGGTCTTATGGATAAAGCGTCAGAGGGAATAATGCTGGCTTCTATCTGCCACATGCTACAGGTAGATACGTTATCCGAACTTCTAAGCCTAATCCCAACGGGAATGCCAGACACCGATGTACTGGATGCGCTATGGCGTGATCAGAAGACGCCCGCAGGACTGAACCTGCTTGATGACTTCGTACTTCTGGATACCGTTGCGCTGGCTAATAAGCGGGGGATTGCTGCATGAATGTATCGGCGTTGATTAGTAGCCTCTATGTGACCGTTATCGCCGGGCAGGAGCTGGAAGCAAAAGCTCTGGAGCATCACGAACGCCGTACAGCTGGTCGATTTTGCCGAAAAACACTTTCTGTCCACGCGGTGAAGCGCAAGCCCGGGGTGGAATTTCTGGCGCGGCTGAAAGTCAATTACGCCCGCGCCAACCTGACAAACTGCGACCCCGGTACAGTAGCCGAGCTGAGGCTGGTGGGCCGCTCTGATGAAGCGAATGAGCTCTCTGAAGCAATTCTAAAGGCAATAGCATCCAGTTACCCGGAGTTGGTATCGGAATGCGCACGACAATTACAAAAACAAAAGCTATTCCAGAACCTCTGAGGCCACTTATGACTATGGCGGACATCTCGTTTACCGAAACAGGTGAGACAAAGCAAACAGCTGAATACAGCTTAAAAACCCCTCCGCAATCGATAGAAGCGGAACAGTCCGTGCTGGGCGGGTTAATGCTTGAAAACCAGAGATGGGATGATGTGGCAGAAATCGTTAGTGAGCAGGATTTTAGTTCTCGACCGCATCGCTCAATTTTCTCTGCAATGAGATCGCTCGTTGCGAATCAATTCCCGATTGATTTGATAACCCTCGCTGAGCACATCGAAAACGAGGGAGAAGGTAAGCTGGATAGTCTCGGCGGTTTCGCCTATCTGGCAGAACTGTCAAAAAATACGCCCAGTGCGGCAAATATAATTGCCTACGCGCAGATCGTCAGGGAACGTGCCGTAATCAGGGAAATGATAAAAGTTGCCAACGAAATAACCGAGGCCGGTTACAACCCGGAAGGTAGGACAAGTGACGAATTGCTTGATCTTGCAGAAAGCCGGATTTTCCAGATTGCAGAGCAAAGGGGAAATAAAAGCGGTGGGCCGGAAAATATCAGCAGCATTCTGGACAGAACCGTTACCAAGATTGAAGCCTTGTTCCAGCGTCCCCATGACGGGGTCACTGGAGTTGATACCGGCTACGTGGACGTGAACAAGAAGACAGCCGGTCTACAGCCCTCGGATTTGATTATTATCGCTGCCAGACCCTCAATGGGGAAAACTACGTTTGCAATGAACATCTGCGAGAATGTATCGCTGACAAACGATAAGCCCGTCATGATTTTCAGCCTGGAAATGCCTACGGAACAGCTCATGATGCGCTCACTGGCATCGCTATCACGCGTCAACCAGACCAGCATCCGAACCGGACAGCTCGATGACGAGGACTGGGCCCGGTTATCCGGCACAATGGGACTGCTGCTGGAAAAAAAGAACATTTACATTGATGACAGCTCTGGCCTAACACCTATGGACGTTCGCTCCCGGGCGCGTCGATTGTCCCGCGAACACGGTGGGCTTAGCCTCATTATGATCGACTACCTTCAGTTGATGCGTGTACCGTCGTTATCTGACAACAGAACTCTGGAAATTGCTGAAATCTCCCGATCTCTGAAAGCACTGGCAAAAGAGCTGAATGTACCGGTAATCGCTTTATCGCAACTAAACCGCTCGCTTGAACAACGTGCCGATAAACGTCCGGTAAACTCAGATTTGCGAGAGTCAGGCTCCATTGAGCAGGATGCTGACCTGATCATGTTTATTTACCGTGATGAGGTCTATCACGAAAATAGCGATATGAAAGGTATAGCCGAAATTATCATAGGTAAACAGCGCAACGGGCCTATAGGGACAGTACGTCTCACATTTAATGGTCAATGGTCTCGATTTGATAATTATGGTGGCCCTGAGTATCATGATGACGACTGACCATAAAAGCTACTGACCTTATCCTGATATTTAATTAAAGGTTTTCGACTGTTTAATTTCGCCAGCTGATTGGCCCGATAGATAATGGTTCTACGGACAGCAATCTTTTATATAGGTGTAAAATGAAAACGATACTCTCAGCTTTATTATTCGTTGTTTCATGGAATGCACTGGCACAGGATGAGGGAAATAGTGGTGATAAAAAGCAACAGGCAACGGCAACTATTCAAATTTCGATTACAATTTTACCCGAACCGGTAAAACCAAAGATCACCAAAGAACAGGTGAGTGATACGCTAACCGTCATTTCTTATGAATGGTAGCATCCAGACAACCAACGGTTAAGCCTGCTCCAGCAAAGAAAAGTATCTTTCTGAACATCACTTCGTCACCCGAATGCCTCGTGATTTAATAAGTAAACAAACCGGACAATATTCACGAGGTGTTTTATGACAAATGAAACTCAGAACAACGCATCCGCACCTGAAGAGTTAATCACGCGTATATCGCAGGTCATTAAACGCAAGGATGGATCTGAAGTGAAAATTACTGCTCAGGCTGCGTTCGGTGCAGGGTTAACTCGCTCTATCGATGTATATGTTCTTCGTCGGGATAATGCTGATTCAAACTGGCAAGGTTGCAGTAATCGACCAAAAGCAGGATGGCGGAATATGTCTGTAGATGAATATATCCGTGAAGGGCGCTCTGAAATGCTTAAGGCAGTTACGCCGGGAGAAATTCTAAAGCTCACAAATGCCATTGGCAAACCAATGAGTTGTCTTGATCAATTATTTCCATCCCCGATTACTAAATAAATCATTAAATAATACCGCTGGCCTTATTCGTCAGCTGGTACGCCCGTGTTTAAATAAATATACAAAACGAATAAATAAACAGGTGAACCATGCAACAGGTAATCGACTTTGGCACATCAGAACCGACCCTTGCCCCAATCCTTACCGGGGATAAATGGGATACGGTTTGGCAAACACTGGCTAATGACGAAGACCTGAATTATGTCGATGCCAGCACTGGCACGAGCATGGCCAATCTTATCACCACCGGCACAAACGCCATTTATAAAGCGCTTACTGACGGCTGGACTATGAGCCTGGCGTATTCATCAGGAAAGGACTCTGAGTGCGTTCTGCACCTCTTCCTGATGGCGCTGGTAAGGGCTACCCGCAATGGCACAAACATCAGCCAGCATCACTATGTGATCCACACCGACACGGGCATCGAGAATCCAGCCGTCCGCTGGCTGGCAGACACAAAACTCGCCGAACTTGAGGCATTCGTTGAAAAGCACCAGTTACCGCTGAGCATTGTAATTGGTAAGCCTGGACTGACATCTGGGTGGACTGGCCGCATCCTTTCAGGGCGAGGATTGCCAACATTTTCAAATAGTTCCGCCAGACAGTGCTCGATCGACTTGAAGGTCGATCCTGCACGTCGGGCCCGTGCCGAGTACATGCGAGGACTGCCTAAAGCCGTTCGTCAGCGCGTTTGTCTGCTGCTGGGTTCCCGTGATGCAGAGAGCACAACCCGTGCCATGAACATCGAAAAAAAAGGCGGGAGCGCTGAAGACGTTAAACAGACAAAAGAGGGCGGTGAGCTCTATCCGATCCGTCACTGGCATCAGGGGAACGTATGGGAATTCCTGCTATCGTCCGGGGATGAGGCTCGTTTTGCGTTACCCAGTTACCTGCCTAACAATAATGAAACTGCTGAGCTCTACAAAGAGGCTACGGGCGAATGTGTCTGGACGGGTTCTGAAAAAGCAAAAAGCGCCTGTGGTTCACGATTTGGCTGTTACCTTTGCCAGGCTGTAGGGCTCGACCGCTCTATGGAAAACCTGCTGAATGCCGACCCGGAGAAATATGGCTATATGGCTATCCTGAACCGGCTTCAGCGTTTCATTGCCAAACGCCGTTATGCCTGGGAAGACCGCCATCCAGTGGGCCGCACGGTATACGAAGGTGGGTATATTAAGATCCAGCCAGATGTATACTCGCCGAAATTCCTGGAACGTCTGTTACACATCTGCTGTAGCGCCGACTACGTAGAGCAGCAACGCGCCGATGACGTTGCCGAGAAACTCGCTTACGGCTTGCTGGAAGACAATGCGCATAACCGTCGCATGTCCCGGCCTCAGTTCCGCATCGTCAGCGAAGAAGCCGTTGTGCATGTCGATTTCATGTGGGCTTTCCATCATTTCAATGACAAGCCTTTTAGGGCACTGGAGATCTACCACCGCGTCTGGGCCCACGGCGAGCTGGATCTGTTGACTGATGAACCGACGATGCCTGTAGTCCCTCAGTCCCCAATCCCTAAAGCAGTCTGGCTGAAGGTGGGGAAATTTGGCGATGACTCACTATTTGATGGGCTGGCTGATCCTGTTGCGGAAATGACCTATTTCGACGGCGGAGATGACGAACGCGCCGCACGTGTCATCAAGACAAGAGACGGCCACCGTCGTGTTGTCAGTTTCAGCGAAGATAACGAAGTTACCGTAGATGAAGAGTCTGCAAGCTTTGTGTTATGGGTGGAATACCCACGCCTTAAATCTGCTATTGAGAGCGGGGCGTACACCGCTGGGAGCGCGGCGCAGTTCTACCTGCGTTTCGGCACGGTATCTCTGTGCAAAGGTAAGTCAGCCTTGTATCACAAAATGATGCAGCGTGGTCAAACCTACCATCGACTCGGCCTGACCGGATTCCAGTCGATGGAAGGGATCACAGCTCGAAAAGACCTTCGCATCCTCTCGACCGAGAAATACCAGCATGTTCTGAAAAGAACGCTGGAGGCCCGGATCATTCGTTTTAAATGGTGGGCTAACCTCGCTTTCACCATCCAGTACCACATGACCCGCATGACAGAATTTGGGTTCTGGCTGCATCGCGTCTTACGCCAGGAAAGCCATAACGAGCTTATGGACGAGAAAACGCTGTGCAAAAACAGCCTGGAAACTGTCCTGATCAACCAGACCAATGCCTGGTGTCTTGTGATGAGTGACGTGGGCAACAAACCTGATACATCAAATGCGCTGCGCCGCTACTGGAGACAGGAGCGGGCCCGAGCTTTCGCGCACTGTGCTTCAGTACCGGAAGTCCTTAAATCGCTGGTGGCTCGTGAGATGTTCAATATTTATCGACGTGCGCTTTATGAACTCAATAGCCATAAAGAGTTGAGCCTTGGCCTGATACACATACAGGAACTGGCAACTCAGAACGCGGACGCGTTACGGATCCATATCAAAATAATGATGCGGTTAATCAGGCTGTGGCAATTGTCAGGTTTAACAAGCATTGGTCAGAGTGAATTTTGTGAGGCGGCTTAACTGCCTGGAATAAAGGGAAAATAATGAAAATCATGCTTTCACTAGGCTCTGTTGCTATTACGACAGTAGCATCTATGTTGTTGCTGTGCAGCCAGGCTAATGGCAGCAACGGGAACAGGCCTTTACGGATCAACGAACCTGTTCAGATTACTATCGAACAAGTGATGTATCGCATTGCAAATGGTAACCAGAATATCGGCATGAAAATGCGTGAAAACCCAGTGCTGTTTTCGGGTCATGCCGGAATCAGTGTAGAGCTAAGTGATTTTCCGCCCGGGTCAAAATCCGCGCCCGTACCCGGAACTACCGTAATGCTGCGTACCGCTTTGTCTGGTCAGACAGAGGCCTGTTATCAGCAGCACTGCTACTCAGCCGAAGTGACCACGTACAACGAATAGAGGTCTTGCTATGGCAGACAGAACTGATGGAATGAAAGGAAGAGCACTGATTAGGCAGTTGTCCGGTATGCCACCCGGCGTTAACCCATTAAACGTTCCTCAGCCGCTTAAGCGAACCGTGTGCCTGGCAAAAGGCATAGTGGATACATGGGATAGTTTTCCATCCGAAAACAACCTTGCAATCGCCCTGGAAAACGCCGCTGCAATATCACGGCTGGCGATAAGCCTCCTGCAAGAACGGGAAGTACTGTACCGGCAGCTGGCATCTCTTGGAGTAGAACCAGAGAAAATGAAACAATCCGTCGAAGCCATCCCGATGGAAACGCTTTTAAAAAGCCTTCCAATGAGGAAAAAGTAACTTTCTAGCGTTTTTTGTTTCCGCTGTAAGAAGACACCTTTTTTGGTGCTCAATAGCAGTATTTTTTTAACAGATAAACTAAACGAATTCAATATTTCTTAAATTCAAGCACATTTTGTCTTCTTTTAAATTTCGTCGTAGGTTTAATGCAGTTAATAATGTTACTCACGGATTAATTTTTAAAAAATACAGAGCCTAATCAGGCTATACGGGTTTTGTAATTGCTATCATTAAAGTCACGAGGAAAACCATGAGTGCATACGTCGAGCAGGTATTTAATGATGTTGAAAAAATGCGTGGCAAAGTTCTGGCCGACCGATTCCGCATGGTATTCAAAAAAATCCAGCTTGTGAAGAACGACGACTCAGACGAGGCCTACAACCTGAAGCAACAGGAAAACCTAGCCGCTGTCACTGAACTTCAGAATGCTGGTGGTTTCATTGATTGGGACATCAAGGTCACTAAGTATAGCAACACATCCACTCAGGTTGAGTTGCGGCATAAGGTAGATGGTGTGCTGGTATGGCGCGATTTTACCTTCGTAAGCGATTTTGTATTCGAACTCGCTAAAAACGTTGTCTATTCAAAAGAGACGGTCTGAATTCAATTATTGCATTAATAACCGGTGGAAAAATGGAGCAACTGACACCTGCAAAACTCGACTCGATGATTACTGAGACTACAACTGAACTGCTATATGCGCAGAGGGCACTTATCAGCCCAAGCCGAGCTGATGCGATGGAAAAGAAAGCGTCTCAATTACTCAGCATATTATTGGAGTTAAAGGAACTAAGAAATAAAAGCCCACAAAAAATCATACTGCCACCCCCTGCATGTTGCTTTGCAGATCATAGTTATCCTGCATATTCCAGAGACCAAGTTATTGCAATACTTGATTCTCTTGGACATAAAATTATTGAAAAGGAAAATTAATGCGCCAGACAAAAATCGTAAATATATTCTATGCCAGTGCTGAAGAGCTTCAGCTAGGCATTAACGAGATAGATACTGAGATTACGACCGCTTTGCAGAACGGCAATATGGAAGCCGTCAAAAAAGCAACGTTACTTAAAAACACCATGATTAGTCTGCTGGACAACAAACAGAAGGGCGAGCTGGTTCAAGAAACGTGTACGTCAGGCGAAAAGGCTGATTCATCGGTAGAAATAACGGACGCAATGGCCTACGCGTTCCACGCGGCATCTGGTGAGGGTGCAATTGGTTCCGATGATGTTGAAGAGATAAAGCGTGGTCTGCGGGTAGTTATCAATGAGTGTGGCCTCACAAATCACCTCGTAAAGATCCCTGCTGGTTTACACGATGCAACAGCTCAGCTTGTAGTTAACTTCGCCTCTGAGATGGCGGGTAAGCTTTACCGGGCCCAGGAGAAGTATGGTCGTGGGGCTGAATGGGCAAAATCTGACTGGAAGGATGAATGCCTCAAAGAGCTCCACCGACACCTTTCAAAAGGTGATCCACGTGATGTAGCAGCCTACTGCATGTTTTCGTGGCATCACGGTTGGCTGACCCACAGCGAACAACCTGCTATAGCGGGGCTCAGCGAAAGAGTTCTGTTCGATAGCTTTATGAAAGATGATTACTCACCTGATTCAAGTGGTTCAGTATCAGAGGAAGAAGAAAGGGTCTTTCTTGAGGTGCTCTTTCACATATGGCAAGGCCGGGCCGCAGTTCAGAATGGATTAACTCAACAGGAAATGGATATCGTAATGAAGTACCGGGAACAAAATCAGAAATAACATTACTGCGTTCTGACAACCAGTAAATTAACTCGATGCGGTATTTCAGAAAGGAAAAATTATGATCGTTCTCAAATACCCTCCTTACCCATCGCCCTTCTGGTTCCGGGGGGAAAAAGATAAAACGGGTGTGGTTACCGAGGTTGGAACAGTTTATGTGGAAGCAACAAAGGATAACCTGCTGCTGGTGGAGGGCACACTCCCTCCGGTAGGTGCGACTTTGTTTCTTACACCTGACCGGTTCGATATTAAAGCTGAAACTGAGATTGATAGCCGGGCCCGACGAGAGGAACAGGCCAGACAACGTCTGACACGGCAAGAAGAAGAACGACAGCAAAAGGCCGCTCTCGATATGAAGCTGATGCAACAGGCGCAAGAGCGAAACGCTCGTTTGTATCTTCCGGTACGATGGACAAGCGGATTCAAATCGGTGATTTCCGGGCTGACGGAAAACAGTAGCGGTAACGGTATAAACCGGCGAACTGTGATTCACGTGCTTTTACTTGAGGACATACGTGATGGGCGCCTGGTCAGAAATGAAGGGGATTTTCTTTGCACCGCCGCAGGTGGAAGTAACGGCAAGCTTTGGGTTAACCCAGCCACCCATAGTGATGGTGAGTACGGGCCTTACGTATGTGAAATAACGTGTAAGCAGTGTATTAAGGCTGCTCTACGTTGGCAGGATAAAAATAAGGCCGTCCCACCGGAATGTGTTCCGTAGGTATCAGGCGAACCGATCACCACGCTATAGAGAGAGGGGACAGTGAACATGCAAGTTGCTAAAAACAAGTACGCCGTTCTGGACAGTGCGATCATGAAAATACTCGGCAAAGAGCCGGTTCCATTTTCACTGATTATGCTTCCAGACGTAGCTGGTGAGTGTTCCCGACTCGCTGATGAGGAGAGGAATAAGCCGATGCCATTCCGCATTCTTGACCGGCGGTTACAGGCGCTAAGAAAGGCTGGCAAAATTCAGTTCGTGACCGGAAAAGGCTGGGTAAACCCTCTTTCCTGACCACCCGCAATTCGTACTGCATCTTCCTTTTCGTAAAAGGCAACTCTTCGTTGCCTTTCATCCCCCAGAGCTATTCGTCACCTGCCCCCCCAACGATAAAATCAAAGTATCACAAACAATATGTCCCCCATTTAAGCCATTAGAAACACCATGTCCTAGTACAATAGCGGCAACATGGCTAAAGCCGGGGGAAGGAGATCATAATGACGGGTATCGTGCGCATTGAACAACCGGTAGAGCGAATTGAACGTTTCCATTCTCTTCAAGGCGGTCAGTACTGGCGGGCAAATGAAGCCATTGCTGAAGAGAACATTGCCGCTTCCGAAGTACTGCTGATTGAATCGCTGCGTTGGGTCGACAACAAACTGCATACGGTCATTCTGCGCACCCACCCATCAAAACATGGCCAACACATTCGGTTTGAATATACCGATGAATCTGGCCGCACTTGTGGCACTACCCGTAGCTTCACTCAGCACCGCTTTTTGTTTGATGACTTCGTTAACAAATTCACCTTTGCTGCTGACTCGAAAGAAGTCCGCGAAAGTGAAGTGCAGGCCTGCCAGCAGTTGGCTCAGAAGCTGACCGTTGAACTTTCCGAGGCGATGACAAACCCTGAACGCATGAAAGAGATCATTGCGGAACGCCTTGAAAAAGAGCAGACAGAAAAAAGCGAGAACAAACTCAATACTCTACCCGCGACGATTGACCAGTACACAAACCTCGCCACCGGCCCGTTAGAAAATGCGCTGACATCCGGTGTCAATGAGGAAAGCATTAAGGGAATGATGGAAGCGGCTCGGCATGGACATAAACTGGCCGTCATACAATCTGAATGGCTACAAGGTAAGAATAACGAAATTACCAGGGCCGTTCAGGCCGTCGTACCCTATTACCAGGAAATGGCTGCGGCGCAGCTGGCCGCATTCGAAGAGAGCAGGGAGAACGTTGAATCGCTGATGAAAGGGATTGCGTCTCTGGATCTTTTCATCGGCAAAGATGTTGTCGTCAACACGATAATCAAAGGCAATTCAGCCCCGAGCGACATTCCTCTGACATTTGTCCAGAAAAAGCTACTGATGGATGAGGAGCTCGCTGTCTATCTGGATCTGGGAGACTGGTTCGATTTCACCAAAGCAGATTTATTCGACCAGGCACTGCAAAAACACCCGGGCCTAATCGAGCAGATTTTCCCGACCCAACGTTGCGTACTGGTTATGGCCGTCACCAGACGGCACGTCAATTATCAGGATCCGTGGGAGGCTGCGGCCAAAGACTTTCAAAACAGATGTGTCTTCCTGCTGGTACGAGACGGCGAAAATATTTACCAGGTATGCAGCCCGGTTGAATCTCATCTGGGCGCTCATACGCTGTTCCCTGAACGTGACGAGCAGGACGCGCTTTTTCGCGGTTTTGACGGTTCTCGCATCACCTTCCGCGATGTAGCTTACACTGACCGGCTGCGGGCGCATGAAAAGATGGCGCTGCACTATAAACGTTTCCTGATCCTTTGCTGCGGGCTCGACCAGCGTGAGCGCCTGTTTGGCGAATTCTATGATCGCAGTAGTAACATTAATTTCATCTCGATGGACTTCCAGGAGAAATATTGCCGCTTTATTCATGACGCAGATGGAACCGGTCTGTTGAGTGACCCGGAGGCCGATACCAGACCATCGCTGGAGTCCTACATTAAGCAGGCGAACCAGCACCTGCGTTCTGGTTCACGCGTCTTTTGTGAGTGGAGACAGGTCGTTAATCCGGTTACCGCACCCGGGGCAGCTAAGGATGATTCAGGTAACGGCTACCGGGGACATTCATTCACGGTTGATTTCGTTAAAAGCCGTAGTACCAGCGTGGCATACCAGAAGAATGAAGAGATCTACGTTGATGTGCCAGTCGTTCAGCACACCTACAGCCGTAATGCGAAGTCAGACAAACGAGAATTCAATGCCAAGGTATGCCTCTCAAAATTCAGAACCTCTGATAGCCTTGGCTATCTTTGCCTGGACACGGTGAAATCCGCCGATCTCGAATATTACATTCACAACCGGCGTATCCGGGCTAACCATCTTTATTACATCCGGCTCTTCAAAGAACTTGCGGCACTGCTGAAGCTGGAAGAAACGCATGAAGAACAATACCGAAGCAAAATGCTGGCGGCTTTAAACGCCGGGAACATCGGTGACGAAAATGACCGGGTTGCGGCTGTAGATAAAACGATTCAGACGTGGCGCTGCGCAAACCGAGGTGCATCCCTCCAAAGTGGTCTGGAAGATGAGAAGCAATGGAAAGCGCTCCTTGCCATGATGGATTTAATTGCATGGCGAGGTCATGCAAGCATCCCGCAAATTGAATGCTACTGTGAGCAACTTGGAAACTCTCCTCTACGGCTTGTGGTAATGCCAAACGGCAAACTGGGCCTGTATGTAGCCCCACGAGCTGAAGAACGAAACGATGCAGCTGAGAAACACAAATGGGCTATACGTGTGGTATTGAGTCTGACGCGTACCGGTGTGAAAGAGGTATCTCGCTCATGGGCTCTGGTTAACGAACTGAGCGTATCTGAATGCACCCTCAAAGAATGGCCGCTGGTGGATGAGTGGAAAGGGTTAAAGTCTGTATTTGAAAGCTACGACCGGAAACTTAAAGCTCTGGCAGACATTGAACTGGGCCGTGAGACTCTCAAGCGTCTGAATCCCAGCAACCAGGAAGGTCTGAGCGAGCTGGCAGAATTGTGGATTAATGCTTTTGAAGAAATGAACTTCTACCGACCGACTGGCGGGATCGTTCAAAAGCCAGTAATGATGATCCCGATTGGTCTTATTGTCGACCGTGAGGAGTGGTCATACTTATATCTTGGTACACGCGGCTCTGCGGTCGAGTATATCTATCAGAATCTGAATGATAAGGCACTCAAGGCCCGGGTAGCCCACCGTCTGATTTCAAATTACGAGGTCAAAGAGGGTAAGCTCGATAATCTTGCCAATAAGAAAACAAGTCTGGGTCTCTTTTGCACAAAACAGCGCCCGGACATGGCCCCTTTTAGCGCAGACCGAAACATAGAGACATATGGGCCTGATTTCGGCGTTAACCATGCTGTGCTTACGCATATGGTATCGTTTAAATCGCAGATAGCGCTGATTCAGCAAGAGGCAGATCGCGGCTTACACCGTCGCTTCACGATAGCCAGCAACCTGGTCAGTTCAGCCGGGGAGTTGCTTATCGATCAACTGCTCGGCGATGCGGCGCGAGATGCAGATGAGCCGGTAGATATTCTTGAGGTGGTTATTAACCCAGCGCCAACCGGTGAACCAGGGGCGAAGCTGAAGAAGAATGGTGAGACATTCTGGCATAAGCACTGGTGTGATTTGTGTAAGCCAGGAACCGAAGAAAGCCTGGCACTCTCCCACATTCACGCGCCGGATCACGTCATTACGCGGACTTCGTTCAGTTCCAAGGAGGATGCCATCCTCTTCGTACTCAAGACGATGCCGCAGGCCAGAAAATACGAAAAGGATTTCTTCCGCGACAATGATTTCGATGTACCTGATGGGATTATTGAACGGTGGATAGACCGTTAATCATATGCAGTATGAATAAAAAAAAGCCCGCTTTAGTCGTTGCAAGCGGGCTTTTTATTTCTTCGCGTTACAGCTGTGGCATCAATTACAAAACGGAACGGCTTGGTGCCGGGGCGAAGAACGGAGAAAGGGATAGGCACGAGGTGGTGATAATGTTGCTATTCATATGGGGTATGAATAAGAAACAGCCCACTTGCGAGTACTAAGTGGGCCATTGAGGGTCAGGCATAAGACTCAGACAGAGCAGTAGCGGCTTCAAGCGCCGGTTCAAGCGACAGGCTGTTATCGCTGATAACATTCCATCCCTCATTGCCGTAAACAAAATGGACGTAACCTGCACGTTCAGTTTCTTCAGGGCGATAAGCATAGAAGTAGTCTTCATCAGTAGAGAACATGGCTTCAACAATACGTTCTACGTTCGTAGAGCGCTTCAGCACAATCTCTTCTGAGTCGAATACCGAGATGCTATATCCTGCTTCAATCAACCCGGTTGCTGCTGCCCGGGCAATTTCCTGCTCAATACGTTGCCGCTGATCTACGTTCATGCCTGCTGCTCCTCGATGGGAAGTGAAGTCGAACACACGAGAAAGCATGAACTATAGTTCACATTTAATCAATAAAAAAGGGAACTATACTTCACTTATTCTTGGTTTTTTTTAATACTGGTAGTCCTGCAAGCGCATCGTTCCAATGCTGCTCGCGTTCCTCATTACCTGAAATATTACTTATCCATCTTTCGGACTTGCCCCAGCGCTGTGCCAGCGCCTGCCGCGTCCAGCCTTTGCGTTTCATCTCTGCTTTAAATTCATCGCTGGTGGGTTTGTACATAGGTTAATCCACGTGAACTATAATTCACCTGATAGTACGGTAAGGCTGGTTAAGTAACAACGGGATATCGACGGTCATCTTCCGTTCCCGCACACGGGCCAGTGCTCCTGGCTATACTGAGTCAAAAATGCGGAGGACACATTATGTTTGAACGTATAAGCAGGTTTTTCGCTGGCGCAACAAAACAGGAGAGGGCGGAACCGTCAGTCTCTATACCTGAACCTGTTACTCTTGAGGGTGATAACGCGCCATCAGCTATCGAACATGACAGAAAAATAGTCCATGACAGCAGGGTATTTATACATAGGTCTTTAGGCTTTATACTTATGGTATATTCTCCCGAATTATTCAGAAAAGCCATTAATCATGACATATGTCTTGGCGGTAATGACTCCAACTTACTGATAGTGTTTTATGTTCAGATAATGCCCGATGACCTTGTCATGCAGCTCCACCGATTTTGAGAACGACAGTGACTTCCGTCCCAGCCTTGCCAGATGTTGTCTCAGATTCAGGTTATGTCGCTCAATGCGCTGAGTGTAACGCTTGCTGATAACGTGCAGCTTTCCCTTCAGGCGGGATTCATACAGCGGCCAGCCATCCGTCATCCATACCACGACCTCAAAGGCCGACAGCAGGCTCAGAAGTCGCTCCAGTGTGGCCAGAGTGCGTTCACCGAAGACGTGCGCCACAATCGTCCTCCGTATCCTGTCATACGCGTAAAACAGCCAGCGCTGACGTGATTTAGCACCGACGTAGCCCCACTGTTCGTCCATTTCAGCGCAGACAATCACATCACTGCCCGGCTGTATGCGCGAGGTTACCGACTGCGGCCTGAGTTTTTTAAGTGACGTAAAATCGTGTTGAGGCCAACGCCCATAATGCGGGCGGTTGCCCGGCATCCAACACCATTCATGGCCATATCAATGATTTTCTGGTGCGTACCGGGTTGAGAAGCGGTGTAAGTGAACTGCAGTTGCCATGTTTTACGGCAGTGAGAGCAGAGATAGCGCTGATGTCCGGCAGTGCTTTTGCCGTTACGCACCACCCCGTCAGTAGCTGAACAGGAGGGACAGCTGATAGAAACAGAAGCCACTGGAGCACCTCAAAAACACCATCATACACTAAATCAGTAAGTTGGCAGCATCACCGTCATTGTCATTACCGATGAACAGAGTGAAGATATTGAGGTTATTTCAGACCTTGATGATCTTTTCGTTAATACTGAGGTTGTGGTTATTGATGGTGACGCTTTAGAAGTCGACTATGATAACGCTGGATATTTTTCATCAGAGAATAGCTATGAAGTTTCAGTAGACGATATGTTATTCGACAATACCGTTGGTGAGCAACTTATGGATTGTGGTTTTTTCGGCACTCAAAGCTAATAGATACTCGTTATTTATTATCGCGTCCCAATCGTCATGCAGGTGTGGTTATTTATTTACTGAAAAGCCATGTTTTAAATAACAGGCAACGATAATCTAACAGGAGCGGCTATGAAACTCGAAAACATTAACAAAGAGCAGCAGCTCTATGTTCTTAAATGTGGCTCTATTCTATCAAGCTACGGATTTGATCTCCTGCATACAAAAGCAACCGCCGTAGCTGACTGGATGGACGTTGAAGCACCAGTAGCTGCACTGGGTACAGAAGAACATTTTGAACAATGTGCAGAACTCATGCGGCGCGGGCAGGTATATGCTAACGCTTCCCGGAAATGCTGCCCCGGTAATCTTTCCCCCCAACTAATTGGGCTTGAAGGTTGTCGTGTTAGAGTCACTACCGATGACGGTGAGGAACGCTGTTTCTGGGTTGCAAAAACGACCGGATGGATGCCGGGTCACCTCGAAGTTCCACGCTCGAATACGGCTTATGGCCACCCTGCACAAGCGCATTACAAGTCAGTTCAGACTATTCGATAAGTCACCGGTGCTCCGATTTCGACATGATGCATACCAACCAGACTCACTACTGTTGTCATCGACAAGAATGACAACAGTAGTGAGTATCTATGGCTTATCCTCGGAAAACAGCCCATTATTCATGCCTCCCTCTTCCGGTATGGCATAGCTCACATGGCTTCAGATAAAAATCAAACCGATAAACTCGCCCGCGATATTAAAGACAAGGTTCTCGCCAGGCCTGCTGGCTCATCAGGAGAACCAGTGGAGTACCGGAGTGTCCATGAATTTATGACACTAACCCGCACGGGAACCCCTGCTGATGCCCGCCAGTTCCGGCTGGCTGTTAAAGCTAAGGGAATAGCTATCTGGCCTGATGATGACCCACGCGTAGGGCAGCAATTTGCACGTGACGGCATTCGCTGGGAAGTTCGTCTGAAGACCTTCCGGCCTGAGAGTCAGGATTCATTTGACGATGACCTGGATGAGAAAGTCTCACCAAAACGCTTTGGATATCGCCGGTACGGTGCGATGTCCCGTCCTGATCAGAAGAAATTCAGCGACAGGGTATACTTCAACTGCATGGAGCGGTGTGTCGTCACCGGTGTGAAGACAAAATGCAGGGGAGAAGCAGCACATCTGATTGAGCATCATAAAGCGGGCTCTGACCACTGGAGTAATGGCCTGTGGCTTCGGGCAGACATACATCGGTTATACGACAACGGCCTGTGTGTGATTAATCCCAGCACCCTGACAATCCATTTCCACCCCACTATCCTGGCTAAGGATGACGATCTCATCGCGTATGAAGCTCGGCCAATATTACCGACAAGAAAACCTGTAAACCCTGCCTGGTTAAAATCCCGGTGGGATGAACTTACCTGGCCGAAGTAAGCATCGTGTCTGACAACGGTAGTGAGGCCTAATCATTACCGTTGTCGTAGCAAACGGGCTTCAATGCTTGGCTCATTATCGTTGTCACCAGTCTGGTCAGCTCATAACTATTGCCATCGGCACTGAGATGCCGTCCTGCGCATCGAACTCACATCCATTGTCACTCGATTTTTGAATCTGCCGGGAGTGTAACCAGTGACAATGGTAATGATCACCTTCACATAATTAACGAACCGTTACTACTGGTAAGAGGGTGCATGGTCGACAACGGTAATGACAATTAAGGAAAGTACCTTTCTGTAATGACAACGGTAGTGACTTAATGGTTAACCCTTGTCTGGTTACCGGCAATCAAGTACAGGAACTATGACAATGGTAGTGAGTCATTACCATTGTTATGGCTCATCATACTATCCCTATATACAGCAAGTAGACGGCGTTGCTCACTACCATCGTCATTGGTTGCATGGGTAGCAGAATGTTAGATGACAACAGTAGTGATTCTGGTGCTTCACCATCCGCCTGGTGACAACGGTAATGAGTGATCGAGATCACTATCGTTGTCGCAGCGTTCGGTATGGCTACAACCGGCAAGTTGTGCCTCGACAATGGTTGTGATCCCGCACTCACTTGATTCGTCATCGCCGGAACGACCCCACTGAAATGTACTTGGAAACGATGACAATGGTAGAGACTTGAAAAAATCACATCCATTGTCATTGACCAATCAGGTTAGCTACGACAGCGGTTGGACTCATTTCCATTGTCACCGACAGGCCATGTATTCATACAACGACAACGACAGGGAGTGACGCGGTCACTACCACGGTCATTCATCCCGCCCCTCAAGTACGAGCAGACAGTACGGCGAGTGAATCCTTACCATAGCTACCTGAAAGGCCTGATTAACCTGGAATGCATATGACAACGGTAATGACCAACAGAACTCATTTCCGTTGTCATTGTGCTGGTGGAGCAGTAAGAACTTGGTCTGAATCATGAATGACAACGGTAGTGAGTATTCTTAGTCAATACAGTGGTCATTCAAATGCGCCGGGAGCAAATGACAGCGGTAGTGAGTCAAATCACTCATTACCGTTGTCATTGTGTCATGGGAATCAGCGATAAATCCGTACTGACGATGCCGACAATGGTAGTGAGCGGTATGAGGTCTTCTCCGAGAAGCTGCTCTGGAGAGTTGTCGATGATGACAACAGCAGTGAGCTGCCAAGACTCATTGCCGATGTCATGGTGTCATGGGTATCAGCGATTTGTCTGTACCGGCGATTCCGACAATGGTAGTGAGCGGTGTAAGACCTTCCCTGAGAAGCTGGTCTGGAGAGATGTCGATGATGACAACAGTAGTGAGCTATCTAGTCTCATTACCATTGTCATGAGTGGTCACCCCGCAATGACAACAGTAGTGACCGCGTCACTCAATACCGTTGTCATTAAGCTAAACAGGATTCTCTGACGATGTGCAGGGAGGGAGGGTTCCAGGCCGTCATCTGACAGCCCGGAGGGAATGCTAGCTGGCGGGATTGTTCTTTTTCTGGCTTCTAAGGCTGCGAATGTAGTGAAGTTCTTCAGCTGTTAAGTCATGGATGGTTAACGTTTCATCCCCATCAATGGGCTCATCTGGTGGGCACAATTCACCTTCCAGTGGCTCACCATTATTTTTACCCGACGTGCCATTGTTCTCCTCATCAGCATCACCCTCGCCATCACCATCAGGTGGTGGTTGGATATTGTTCAGATTCAAATCAGGATCGCGTTTGTGGATCTGGAAATAAACCTTCCCATCTTTTTTTACTTCGGTGTACTGAAGGTAACCAATGGATGCCAGCTCCTCCAATGCCTTACGTACTGTGGCGTTCTGGCTGTTGGCACGGGTCTTAAGATTTAATCGGTTCTTAAGTCTCGTTAAGGAGATCGGGATTGGATTTGGTGGAAGTGACTCAATGAACGTGTAAAGCGCCTGTGCGCTCTCTTTTTTCGCCAGTTCCTTGATAGCCTTCAGCTGCATCAAAACCTTGTGGTCGTACTGATACAACTCGAATATCTTAGGGTCTATCTGTAGCTCTACCTGATCAGAGTCCGGGTCAAGCAAGGCAGACTGCACCAGGTGCGTCGTATACACCTTTGACGAGTGGGTGCTGGTGAAGGACAACATCACGGATGCCAGCCTGCGTAACGACGCGTCGATACGCTTACGGGATGCGGTAGAGGAACGATAATTTTCAGGGTTACAGAGCTTCAGAAACTCAGTAAATTTGAGGCTGATCTTATCGTTATCAATCGGATGGTTAGCTAGCGTTCGGATGATTCCCATCCACGTTTTGAAGTCAACAGACATATCGAGGCGCTGACCCACGATCGAGATATTGGTGAAACCCTCGCTCTCCATCAAAGAAAGTGTCTGTAGTTCTTTCGTGGCATCAAAGCCAACAGTTTTGTATTCACGACTCTGACGGCCAACGCTTTTTGGTGATGGCACAAACAACCCAAGGCGCATGAGCGCGATAGACTGAACCGTCCTGCTGCTATTAGGACGTAAAATAATTTCTTTACCTGTCTCTCTCTCTGTTACAGAGAAAGCCCTGGTAACCATCTGGCCTTGCTGCTCAGAATCTTTCTCATTGGTCATAGTGGTTTATCGACTGTATTAATCAACAGATTATTGAATACTATCGCCCAAAGCCCTCAGTGTCACTTAAGGGATCTCTGCGACGATCTCAGATTGTGCATAAGTCCAGGCTAAAAAAACGCCACGACTAAATATAAAACTCTGAAATTCACATAAAAACAAATACATACGTAGTTTATCAACAAAGGAGCAATTCCGGTGAAAAAGATCCTTTAAAAAATCACTACCATTGTCGCCGCAATCACTACCGTTGTCAAAAAACTCACTACTACCGTTAAAAAACTCACTACCAATGTCAAAATAATCACTACCGTTGTCACCGATTGGCTTCCAGGCCTTGTGCCGTCTGGCTTCCGAGCTGCGGGGATCTCTTGTGATCTATGGGAACTCGTAAGGTACTAATTATTGGAACTACCTTGTGGAAAATGGGGATAAATTCTCTCTTCGAGTTAAATCAACATCGAATAGCTAAATTGTCGAAAATATGTACGGGCATGAAAGGAAAATGCGTATAGAAAACAGTGGATAAGATTTTAATAATTTTGTTTCATCATACAGGTGATAGATGGTATCTATATGAATTATAATAGAAATATACTCAAAACTCTTTAAGAGTTATACCTTCAGATCACACAATAAAACTCACTACCATTGTCACAAATACTCACTACTAACGTCGAAATAGTCACTACCAATGTCATTTTAATCATTACCAATGTCAAAAAAGTCATTACCATTGTCATAAAATGCCCTTGAGCCCAGTAACCATGCGGCTTGCAGCGTACAGGGATCTCTTTTGTACTCCGTTGCACCTTTGGGATCTCTTTATTGGAACTGTCCTGTGGAAAAGTATCTTTTTTGCCTTCGTCAGCTACTGACTCGGTGCTTTACTGATTGTGTAAACAAAACGATAAGAGGCACTCACATGTACGCAACTGCAAAAGAAATTATCGCAAAGCTGCAAAAAATGAACCCTGACGAAAAGGTGCTAGTCCGTGTCTGGTACAAGTCTGATGTTCAGGAGTTAGCAATAGACCGAAACATGCCGCAGGTTTCAGCTAGCGAAGCTGAGTCGACCTTAGCGTTGATAGACCGAACTCACGATGGTGATATCGGTATCAACTGGGATGTTGTTCAGAGTGGTATTGAGACAGTTCGTAGTGGCCAAATTTAAGCAACCGAGTAACAAGGACGTGACTCAACTAATCCACATATCCACCGGGTAGATCAACAGATCGATCCAGATTAAGACCAAATAGAACCAAAAAGATCCCCGCTCCCGCAAACCCGCAGCTGGTAAGCTCTGAAGACCTGCCCCGGTGGGGTTGAGAGGGAAAAAAGTGAGCTCTGAAGGGCTGTCGGTGGGGTTAGCCTGGTAGCTGGTGGTGTTCAAAGGGAATAACGGTGGGATTGGAAGGGGAAAGGAACTTAATTATCAACATCTGCTGTGCTAATGAAAACATCAAATAAAAACATAATCATACGTAACAAATCTCAAAAATAGGTGATCGGTATTCATTTTTTGTCCACACTGGCAGCAGATCAAAAATTTGATGTCAACGACATTTATCCGATTCATCTCTGAAATAACGTATTGATTTAGTACAAATAAAAACCAATACCCGATAAATGGGGACTAAATGACCCCTATTTCTCATGATCAATAAAAATCACCGTGATACATTCGCCCGGACTGGGCATTCCAAGATACCCGGAAAATAACAATAAAACTGGGGGATCCACACGATGAACTCGAATGAAGTTCTTCTTTTCAAGGACGCTATTCCCGACTTCAATCAGCCGTCGACTGGAAAGCTGACGGTGACAAAAAATTCATCAGTACAACCTGTATCACTGCTCCGCCTGGGCGTTTTTACTCCCAGTTGCCGAACAGAGGCAACGGTCACGCTAAACGTGACGGAAGCGCTATCCAGTCTGGAAATTGCAAAACAGGAAGGGTACACGGACATAAAGATCACCGGCCCGATGCTGAATTATTTCCAGGACTTCCGGTGCTGGACAGCAATCGTCCATTCCTTCAGCGTATCGCCTGATGCGCTGAAAGGTAACCGGATTAAAATGCCCTTTAGTGAATTTGCCAAACTCTGCGGCTACCCATCAAAACGCTACAGCACGAAACTGCGCAATGAGATAGCCGATTCGTTGACGAAGATTCGCTCAAAAAGCATTCGGTTTGAGAAGAACCCGGGGATCACCAAGTTCAAAGTAGCCGGGTTGCTGAAAGAGGCGGAATTTGATGGTGAAAGTGATTACATCATCCTGGAAGCCGACGAACGACTCTGGGATTTGTACCGTTCAGATCATCTTACTCTGTTGCGGAAGAAACCCCTGGAGCTACTTACCAGGAATGAAACGGCTCAGGCGCTCTATACATTTTTTGAAGCGCTACCTCAACATCCAGCCCCGATCACCTTTGACAGACTTCGACAGCGTTTACTGCTCAATGGGCGCATTGCCGAACAGAACCGGAAAATGCGAACTGCTCTCGATGTGCTTGCCAGCATCGGTTACCTGAAATTTTACTACCTGGTGGACACCAGCGTACCCACCATTCAGATCACGGATCGGAATCCCAAACTAACAGGTTCCTGATGTTTGAAACGTCTTTTTGCCCGGTTCCGGGAATGTGCTGTCTCATTCCCACCGGTCAAAAACACTAAGTTGACGTTTCCCTCTCAAACCCACCCGTGATTTTGTAGTCGCTAAAGGATAAATAGTCCCATTTACATCTGAAAAGCTGATGGGGCGCGTCAGGCCTCTATTGAATACAACTTGTATTACCATGAAAAATAAAGAAAATAACACTCCTCTTTATAATTACTGCTGTTCGCCTAATCCCAAAAAGATACTTTTTTAATCTGCACAGTTTTTATCGCCGGTGGGAACGAGAGGGAAGGGGAAAATATACCCGGTGGGATTGAGAGGGAAGGCCTGTAGAAAACAACCCGACAATCTTTTGTCGGCTGGAATGACCAGGGTAAATTAAGTTCTGGAGGATAGTTATGACTTCGACATTTGGTAAGCAGCTGAAGCTTTATGCAGACCGGCAAACGGGCGCAAAACGTACTGCTCTTGATTTTCAATATGTGGTTTCGCCTGGTAAGGATGCGTTTCCCACGGTGAACATCACTATGGCTCCGATTGCTGATGGCGCAAAAGAAGCCCAATGGGAGCTTAAGCGCGTCATCCAGCTGAATCGCTATGAATTAACTCAATGTTGCGCGGTATTGTTCGGGCTGGAAAAGGAGATGAGGGCAAACTTTCACGGAACCGATAAAAACAAAGGTTTTACGCTCATCAACAATGGTGCATCCGGCTGCGGGATAAACTTTTCTCATGGTGGGGATATGCTGACGCATATGTTGAACCATGCCCAAAGAATGGAAGTAGGGGCATTTATTCTGAAACGGCAGGCGGATGCGTGGGATATGAGTGTCAGTGACGTTCTTGCACTTTTGCGTCAGTCCGTGGCCATCAAACGGGCATAAGATCACGAAGCAGGTTCAAGAACAGGCTTACCGTACAACAATTTTCAAATCCAAACTGACCCTACTTAACTTCAACTGGAAGGCGCTATGACAGAACATCAGCAGAATAGAAATGTTTGTGAAGTCGGGTTAGCCTGTGAAGCCATGACGATTGATCCCAAAACCATTCAGTCAGCAGTAATGCGTAAAGAAGCCACGCAAGTTGTTATTCCTCACTTTAAGGGGGTTTGTCCTGCTTTTGTCGAATGGGCTGAACAATGCTTACCTGGCGATAAACTTCCTCGTGGGAAATTTTTTAGGTCACGAGAATGGATGCGTCAGTTCACCACTTGCCAGATAAACTACAAGACAGATCATCCAGATGAAGGAAAGTATGGATGGCTTTTTGAAGGAACCAAATATTGAAAAGTTAAGGAGATATGATTAATGCTAATTTATGCCGCAGATCTGATTTTACCCTTAAAAATTCTGCTGGTGGTATTTGTCGTGACTATCATAGGCGCTACCATCGGGTTGAAATTTGTACGCTCCGAAAACAAGATCGTTTGCATGTGGCTCGTGCCAATAGGCTGTCTTGGGGGAATTTTTGCATTGATGATGTTTCCATCAATTACCACAAATGATTTGTTGCTCGGCAAGAGATGGTCGGAAGATTGTCGCGTGGTCGAAAAATACGAACGCCACGCTTTTGAAGCACCGACGAACCGGCTGATTTGTTCGGGGGTTGATGAGCATGTTAATTCAGAAAGTTATGCGGTATTAACGAAAGCTTACCGGGAGCGGGGGGGAGAACTTATTTCGGGATCCCATAGTGTTGAAAACTAGCCTTCAAATCTAATGCTACGGAGTTTTCATGAATAATAATCACAATGTTTTTCCTTGCAATGAATTGGGTATGGGTGATTCCAAATCGGAATTGGAAAGACTCCTTGAATTATGTGAATCCACTCCGCAAACAGGCGAGCCTAACCCCCAGATAGCTAATATGCAAGCATTTTGGAATCGATAACTGGTGGCTCATCTCATATCACTGGCTTCAATTTTTGCTCTCATATTCTTAATGGCCGTAAATTTTCCACACTCAACGATGCAGAGATAAAACAGCTAACATCTCTTCGCAATGAGGGGCGAAAAGACGGTTTTGTGGTCAGAATTCAACCTGTTGATGTAACCCCTGAACTTCAGCTTGAAAGGTATCTTGCGTCAAGTTGGGAAAGCGAAATCGAGATTTATAAACGCGTACCGTCGATTGTCGTGATCTGTAAAATCTCAGGTCTGTCTGCATTGGCAGGCTCGGGGAACAAAATGTTTTTAAATATGGATTACTTAAGTTGCGGAACTGAAACTGATGATCAGGATTGCCAGGATTAAGTCACTGATTGGCGGTTGCAACGAGCTTTGGGTTTGTTAGACTGGCCTGACATACCTTCCCCCATCGCGGGGTGCGTTGTCGGAGTATCAAAATATTGTTTTCCCCTATGCGGGGTTTAATTAGTGAGTAGCGACTGCCCGGGTTAGCGCCTGACCCGTGTCAGACTTCTGAAGGATATTTTGATATTAACCGTCCAGCTGGACGGTTTTTTTTCGTCTGTTTTTAATTTGGATAGTGGTATGGGTAGAAAAAAACAATCAAACCGCAGTGTATCAGCGCCAGCTGTTGATGCTGAAAAAGAAATTATCGACCCGAGATGGAACATCTTTTTCTTTGCGGCAATTGACCGACCGTGGGTGCTTAACCCGCATCTTTTTTACGCTGAACAAGCGCAGGAACGTTTGCTGTCGCAGTTCAGTGATGTGGAGATCAGGAGTGAAGCGACAAAGAAAGGCGAGTCATTTATAGAGTCAGCTGGAGACTGGTTCAATCCTGATTACCACGACGAAAGTGACGTATACGAGAATATTGAACAGATTGAAGCTTGCCACTGGGTTGCGTTGCGGGAAATGAAGGTCACGGTCACGCTTTCCCTGACCGCTGGGATGTACCACCAGTTTGACAAGGCATTACGAGATCTGCTTATCCGGGAGGCCAGAAGCTGGCGGTGGCTCGACATGGTTGTGATATCAGATTTGATCTGGAACCTCAGTTTTCCGAGGCTTATGGATTTGATGGAATGGCTGGGTATTGAAGTACGAAACATGCCATGTTTCCCGTTAATCAGTGCATGTCATCAGGTTGTCAACGTTTATAAACATGGAGATGGTGATGCCCACCAGAAACTGGTTAATGCTCACCCGGAGTACTACTCAGTATGGCAATGCGAAGGTTATCCGCAAGAGAGACCAGCTCGCCACGAAGAACTTGAAGTTTCCGAGGAACAGTTTAGAGAATTTGCCGAGGCGATAACGGTGTTCTGGAAGAGTCTGCCGGAAGGACTATCTTATTCGGGGATGGGAAAAGAGCCTAAGTGGTTTGGCAAGGCTTATGAAAAAGTGAAGTGCGACAAAGAAAAACGCGAGCGTAAAGCGGAAGAATAGTGGGGCACTCTAGCCCCACCGAAACAAAAGGAGAGTCAGACAGCCGGTGACGGTTGCCAGCCTGATTGAGTCTGGATCCATTTGCCTACGGAAATCATGTCGTAACCACCGTTCCCGTAGGACGACTTCACTTCTTCTATTTCGACTGGAACCGCCAGCTCGATGGGGCGGAACCAGCCATCATCACCGACTGTATACCGGCCTTCATGTTCCTTGCTCATTTCGCAGACCCGGCTGGGTGGAAGCCAGAAACCTTCATTTGCTCTTTCGGATGCGATACGAATAGCTTCATCCACGGAAGCGACTTCCCGGATGTGTTCGTTATGCGCGTTTGACATTTTGATCAGAAATGACTTCATAGAACCATTTTCCTCAGCTTAGGCCGGTAACGTTAATCGTCGGGGCGGTCGGTAATATTCCGGCGATAGTGTCCTCATATTGTACTCTGGCATGATGCATAACAGAAATTTGAGAGCGCGGGATTGAGAGGCGAAGTAGTTTGATGATAATCGCTGCGGGTGTACTATCAGCCTGATTCCTGGACTGAAGCCGAACGTCCAGCCGTGGTAAAACTGGTGAACGATGTTAACCTGGCATCGAGATATCGAGACCGTAACCATCTGACTGAATAAGGAGCTTTTATGCCGAATGGGAGAGTGATTTTTAACAAAAGAGGCCGATGGGACTGGCTTGATAGCGGTTGTGATATAGATGAGGATGAATTAAAGCAGGAAGAGTGGTTTGTTGGCGATATGTATTATCCGCCAGACTTTGAATACGATACGTCAATGCATGATCACCAGATTACAGAGTGGTTGTCTAAACCTGAAGAGCTGGTGCGGTATGAGCGAGGGCGTTAACTCAATTTGCTTATCTGAACTGGCTACATGATCTTTCAGCGTGGCCATTTCGGTTCTTCACATTTCCCTGACTCCCTCCTGACAGAACCGACTATTTCATCCATGAACCGCAAGAGCGGTAACTAAATGCCATATCGTGTGGCAGAGTGGTTTGCTCCAGTACCCGTCAAAATAGTCCAACATACAAAAACAGGGTAGCCTGCCCCGGGCTTCACCCGGGCCAGGCTACCCGGAGTCGAACCGTTAACCCGGAGTCGTGGGTGAGTAACGTCGAGTGCCCGCCTGAATTCCGTGCGGCCACCAGCATTGGCTTCACCTTTTTCCGACCGACACTTTCGTGCTGGTTTGCGGCCGCATCTTCGCCGGGCCGGAACACCCTGCATTTTGTGCCGGTGGCCATCACCGGTATTAGGATAAAGGGAAGAATATCGGTGATGGATTCCGGGATAATCGCCGGGAAAACCCGGGCAGAATTCACGTACATCACCCTCTATTAGTCCAACATACAAATAAACTTCCCCTTTCTGCCCCTGCGCTTCGCTTGGGGCAGAAAGGGGAGCCGTACCTGAAACCTCCGTGTCGTTTTCAGGATCGGGCCCGTGCCCGGGGTAACCATTCTGCCCGGGCCCACCATTTTAAAAAGAAACCGCCGTGCCCGGTCTGGCCATTTCCCCCGCCTGCGGCAACCGGGCCGTGCCGGTCTTTCCGTCCGGTTCCTGCAAACCCCACATAGGGACTCCGGTCGCTGGATGAGCCATGCGAGAAAATATGAGAAAAAGAGAGAAAAAAAGAGAAAAAAAAGAGGGGCCGGGGGCGCGAGGGTTTCAGTGGGTATAAAGGTCAAGGGCGCTTTGCAGGGTGGACGCGGGGGTGTTGACCCTGATCGGATTTGTATGTTGGACTAATTTTGCATATATGAAGACAAGAAAAGACGCGCTGCCGACAGAGCAGGTATACTCTCGCCATCAAATGTGCGGCCAGCGGCGGGGGATAGGTAACGACCGCAGGCCTCCGCGACCGGTATCAATGATGATGATGCCCTGCCAGGTAAAGAGTAGTGACGACGAAAGTGAAGGTGAAGAAAACCCGGGCCGAACGTAAGCAGCATAGCCGGGACATGCAGGCCAAACATGAAGCGGAAAAAAAGGCCGCTAACCTGCGTAATATTCTAAAGAGAGACATTCTGGCCACGCTGGGTATCCCTAAAAATCACGGTGGGCGGGCAGCTCTTTCTACATTCATCACCGAGCACTTACTGAAGGGTGAGAGTCAGGTTCAGATTGTTGCCATGCTAACCGGCAGCGAATTGATGAAGCGGGCACAGCTTGCCGAAATCGAGCGCCTGAAGAAGATCACGGAACTGGCCAATCAAACCCGCAGAAACGAGATCACCAACCGGGCGTTTGAGCGCCTGGGTATCACAACCCGGCATCCAATGGGCGATTTAGTGCTGAGCATGGTGCGCGAACTGGCAAACCAGAATTTAAATACCGGTGAGATAGTAGAACGCCTGAATGATAACGAAACCGTACTGGAATCGCGCCGCCTGCACAAAGAGAAGCGAGCGGATCTTGAACGTCAGATTGATGAAGGTATTGCCGAGCGCAAAAAGACCCGTGTTGATATGCGGGAAGTGCTCGCCTACATGGCCCAGAAGAACGGTACAACGTATACGCCTCCCGCAGACACCTGGCGATCTCCTGAACATCCGAATGGCGATTCACCGACCCGGCATAATGGAAAAATCAGAGAGAGCCGTCTGACCGGCGCTGAAAGCACCCAGAAAGAAAACCCACGTCAGTACGGTTTGCCCAACCTGAAAACCAGTAGCGCTTCCATCAACAAGGCCGGAATGAGTGAGGCCATTAAGCTGGTGGGCGGACGTGTGACGGAATTTCGCACCTATCTTTATGAGCATCGCGATACGGGACTACGCGCTGATGTGCTGGCTCGCCGGTTTATGGCTGAGTCAATGCAAGGCAAAAAGATGGTTGACCCTGTGCCGGTCAATGAACCAGATAATCTCCCGGCTCCCACACACGAACCTGCCAAACGTAAATGGACGAAGGAAGAAAAGCAGGAAGCGCGTGACCGTGCGCTGGCCGCAGCAAGCCAGGTCGGAAAGCTTAAAGAAGCGGAAACCAACGGCATTACGCACGATGTAGTGCGAGAATCGCAGCCAGCACCCCAGCCAGCCCTGATCTCCGTCGAAGTTGAACAATCCCGCGTCTCCATGCAGGAACCGTCTGTTGCGCCCCTGGCGCACCCTAAACGTGAAGGCTCTACAACCTGCGTGGTGACCAGGCCGGATCAGGCTGATTTCGCTGCTACCGTCCGTCGAAACTGTAACGACCGCTGCGTGATTACAGGAGCAAGCTTACGCCGCAGGACAGAGGCCGCACACCTGGTAGAGCATAGTGCTGGTGGTCTGGATCACTGGAGTAATGGCTTGCTGCTTCGTATCGATCTGCACCGGCTGTTTGACGACAACGTCCTTGCCATTTGCCCGGAGACGTTGACCGTCCACGTTGACCCTGTCGCGCAGGCCGAAGATCCCGATTTGCAGCAATACGATGGCCATGTGATTACCGGGCTTTGCCGTCCGATAGACCCGGCGAATCTCGTCATGCGCTGGGAGCGTTATCAGCGCCGGTTAGAACTGACCAAGTAAAACCGGTAATCCATCAGGTGCGAATCGTGGGAATGCGCCAGCTCGGTAACCCCACGTCACCGGATTGAACCATCACAAAAAAGGAGCCCACCGGGCTCCCCAAAAACGAATTGTTTTATTGTTCCTGCTTAGTTCTACGTAGGTACTCTTCAGCCTTTATCTTTATTTGCACGAGTTCAGCGTAAAACTCACGTTCCATTTGGTATGTTGGCATCTGAGTATAATACTCTTCCACCTGTGGCCAAATTCGCTGAAGTTCTGCATATAAATCATGGAGAGCTCTATCTGCCCAAGATGACGATTGGTAGGATTCAAGCTTTCTGATAGTGGCGCTAAGATGTACTAAACGCGCCACTAATACTTTAGTGTTTACGTATTGTGTTACGGTTCTATCCATGTGGTTTAAGTTACTCATATTATTCCCTAATGAGGTGCTCGCAGAATTACGAGGCAGAGATAACATAACCTTAAAACCTACATACGTGTAGCCCAATCATTACTTTATAGCTAAAAATGCCAGATTTACTCTATGGCCCCCAATCCCTACAGACCTACAGCAGATCTCGTCCACATAGGTCAGTTCCAGCGCAAACTATGGGATCTGAATGTTTGTCGAACGAAAACTTACGGTAGTGAAGTAATTGCCTGAAACATTGTAAATAACTTGCATAGAAAACGCCCTCAAAACAGCGTCCTTTTTTTATCGAAGTTTCAACGGTTCTGGTAGAGTTGTTTTCTGACAGATTTTATTATTAACGTGAGTGGACGCGTCTGGCGAATAAGCTGGTGCAACTTCCCGAAGCCCTCCAAACACCAGGAGACTTAATTTATGGAACTATCAACAATTTCTGAAGCGTTGATTGGTGGTTTAGTTGGTGGCACTATCGCAGCAGGTTCCATCCGGGTATTATTCATTCCAGAAAAGTTTGAGTGGATATTGTTAGCCTGTGTTGTCCTTGCCACTGTTGTTACCTTTTTCTTTGGCCACTCTATACCAAATCCATTTATGATGATAAGCAACATGTATAGTTATTGAATATATAAGACCGTGCTCGTTAGACGTGCTCTGATTGATTTCCATATATGTTTCAAAAGCTTCGGGCCAGTTTTTTCTGTGTTAGATAGGATAACAGAATATGATGACACTTCTTTTTTCGATTTACTGTTCCCTGGTCATTATCGCGGGCGCTTTCTTTAGCTGGTTTCAACGTGAAACTATCGCTACCCGCTGCATTCTTTTTGGCGGACTGGTGATAGTAGCAGCGATCAAGCTAACAACGGATTTTACGACTGTCGCTGTTTCCACGGTTCTGATTGAGGGATTTTTGCTAACGGCTTATGTTATTGCTGTCCGTTTTATTCAGTGCATTGTAAACAGGGCTGCATAAACAACCCGGACAGAATGCCCATCTATTTATATCAGGCTAATCTACGTGTGACATTTCAATCGCTGCGCGAGCTTCAATGCCCTTCGATAGCAACAAGTTTGCAATGCGCTCTGCGAGGTCTTGATTGGCGCAATGAAAGCGAATAGGCAACTTTTCATGTTTCTCACTATCGATGTAGAACATTACAGAATTGATACTGTATAGCGATGCATATGAAGGACGAGGTTCTATCATCAAATTCAATTCTGGAATAGAAGCTAAAAGTTTAGACATATAATCATCCAGCAGTTCAATACAAACTGGCCGGATAGTTAATAAAGCGGGATTTTCCTCCGAACTAGTCCATTGTCGTGCCTGTAATCTCAAAATATTGAGAAGGTGCAACGATTCATAAGGAATTGTCTTTCCCGTCCGTTCACCCAGGATAACGGATTCCAATGTGTTAATTCGGGATGATAGTCTTCTTATCTTCCGCAACTGATAGATGCTAAGTGTTAATGTTATCACAAATAAAACACCCAAAATAATTGCCATATTTATATCCCATTCGGTTTATTCGTATTATGCCGTGAATATCGATACTCCAGCTATAGGTGTTCGGGACATCCTCTACGCCGGTAGTATCTGCAAAAACTTGTTATTCCATCATATAGTGCATCTCTGAAAACACCTTTTTCGGGTGATACAGCCTTTCATTACTCGGTTCCCCTTTTATGCTGCTACCTGCCTATCAGGTGGTTAGTATGCTTACCAGCCACTTTTTACTATATTGTCCGTTTTGTTAACTGATTTGTTAATGCTTCCATTTGACAGGTCTGGAAAGATACTTTTCTGATTTTAGGGGTTTGAGGGCCAACGATGTAAAAAACCACGTTAATAGGTTAACCTATTGTTTTATTTTAATTATTAGGTGCTGCATTTACAGCTACTCCAATGATCATGGGGCTGATGGTCGATGGAACGCAATACCAAGTAGATTGATTGCATAAAGTTCCTTCAATTCCGATCTGCCCTCCCGTTTTCACATCCTACTTCAGTTCAATTTTGTTGCCATTCCTTTACAACAGCTTCCCAATTGGCCGTTCTCTCGACCAATTTCCCATCAGCATCCTTTCTTGTCCAAACATCCCAGAAATCAGGGTCATCAGAATGGGGTTGCTGCTCTTTCGTCAAATTTTTCATTTTAACTAAGACAGGAAGTTCAGATGCCCAGCCCATCAGTATTGCATGTTGAGATGGCAATGAAGGCAATTCACGGAGTAATCCTCGCAAATTGTCGGGTACCATTTTATGAACTTGCTCCTGATCTTTGTCATTGCTAATTCGATGCAGAAGAAAAGTATTACATTGAGATAAAACTGTAGGTGATAATTCTGATGGTCGTTGCGAAGAAATAACCATACCGAGACCAAATTTCCTGCCTTCTCGTGCAATTTTCTCAAATACTTGACAGCAAACAGCTGCGACATCCTGATTTTCACTGTCCTCACGATACCGTTTAATAAATGTATGTGCTTCTTCAGCAACAAGTACCGTAGGTAAAGATTTGTTATATAGTCGTCTATAACGTTGCAATGATTCAAAAATAATTCTTGAAATGACAGCTGTCACAAGATGAGTAATTTCAGTTGGTACTAAAGAAAGATCAATAATTGAAACGCAGCTATCACCATCACCATCTTTCCCAATATATGTTTCTAACCAATTAGCCAAGTCAACTCTATGCTCTGAGTCATTGGTTATGGGTTTCATTCTTGTATCCGCAAGCATTGTGCGTATTCTAGCTACTAGATATTCAACATATTGCTCGCTACCATTTTCTTGTGCTAACGCCTCTAAATAGGAGACTAAATTATTTCCGTCAAAAGGGACGGGGATATCCTCGTTTTTAGGAAGGAGTTCACACTCATCGCCTCCAAGGCTCTGAAATGAAGATAACACTCCATTTATGATGTTATCAACTGCGCTAACTTTAGCATTGTAATCTGGATATCTGCCTTCTCTTTGCCCACAAAAATCTTGAATAGAGATGATTAATTTATCTAGCTCAGGGCATGGTGTAGTTAATCTCGCTTTGTATTCTTCCAGACTCTGACGCCAAATATTAATTTTAGCCAAAAGATTTTTGGCTCCAGGGAAATCATTAAGTGCCGCTGCTCCTTTAGATTTATCCGCTTTTAAAGAAACCAAAATTGTACCTAGGTATTTTTTAACTTCTATATCTATATTCTTTTGTAAATCAAATTCTTCATTTCTCATTGCTCTCAAGGAGCGTTTTAGTAATGGAAGTTGTGCTTTAGGACTTGCTTGCGTGAATGATGCCCACTCCGAACTATTCCAAAACCATGAGGGTACTTGTAATTGGTTTTCACTGCCTTCAGCCTCAACCTTAAATACTCTACCTTTAAATTTCGTCGTTGGCCCCAAAGCACGTGCATACTCGCCGTTGGGGTCTAGGATGATAAATCTGGCATTTGGTTTTATTTGTGATTCCAATGCAGATTCGAGTGACCACTGGATTAATCCAGATACAGAGCAAGACTTACCGCTACCAGTATTTCCGAGCACTGCTATATGACGACCAAATAATCTATCAGGATCTACAGCTACATTTGCATTGTTCGCAAGTGGACTTTGTCCAATGATCACTCGCCTATTATTTCCAGATTCGACTATTGATCTAAGTTGTAAATCTGTCGGTAGTAAAATAGCAGCCCCAATAGAAGGAAACGATTCAGAACCTCGTTGAAATCTGAAATAATCAGTACCATCTTTGGACAAACGTTTAAGCATTCCCACCGGATTCAAACTTATTTTTTTTCGGGGGAATGGTAGATTTACTAAACCAAATTCTTGAACATCTCTTTGTTTTGGATAAGGCGAATGTTCTACAGCAAGCCACTCTATTTGCCCAACTAAGTAACCATTATCACATGATATTAATACATAACTGTTTACTCTTGGAAAGTTTCTAGGCGTTCCTGCATTCAAAGCAACAGTATCAGGTGAGTCAATCTCTAATATTGCTCTAATTTCATTAGGTGAAACAAAATCTACAGTGCCGACCCTGAGTTGCTCACCTTGTTCAATCGGAAATGAGTTCATTCAGCATCCTCGCTATTATTTGAAATTGTTGTACGATATAAACCCCTTGATTTCAATAGTTCTGCCATACGAATTGATGATCTGTCTATCGCTGCTTTAGGAAGATAAAAATCCACTAAATTCTTGATATCTCCAAAGTGGTCACCAAGTAATAAAGATATTTGAGCTTTTCTTCCACTTTCGTTTACAAAGCGCATAATTCTACCGAGTGGATCGCCGTAGGCAATTATTACTATATGCGTTGAGGGTATTGTCAGCATGTCAATAATAACACGGTTTATATGTTCATCTCCAAAACTATAACCATATGTTACCAAAGTACTATTAGGACGACATGTTGCAGATGCTAAGTCTCTGAATAGTTCAACATAAGGGTATTCTGATGTTTCTCGGTCTTTAACCGAGTTTGGATAAATCATTAATTGATGATAGTTCGCTGCTCCAGCAGCCTCCACTTGTAAAAAGGGTTCCACCGAACTCGCACCAAAAGGTAATCCAAATCGCCTTATGGCTCCTTCGGTAGTATACCAGTCCAATGAGCCATGTAATTTAGTAAAGCGCGCCACACCTTCCAAATATCTTGGTTCACCACGAATACCCGGTGGATTATAATGATAGTCGACTTCTAGTCGCGAAGATCTGAAAATAGGCGCTATAGTACCAACAAATCTGTCAATTAGTCGAATACCTGCTATTTCAGCTCCTGCTTCAATTATCCTGTCGTAATTCGTCGTGAAAATATGTAATCGATCCCTTGTCGCTGTTCGACTTGAAAAACTCATCAAAAAACTTACTAAATAATTAAACGTTTGTGTTTTTAAATCGTTTTTTGCATCGCGAATTAACTTTTCCCCATTACTAACTGAATCTGAGAATAATTTCAAACATCTTGTTAGCTCATTATTTAACTCAACTAACTCACTTTTTAAATTTCGATATGGGAGAGCACCAGGAGGCGGTTCTGGAAGTGGGAGATTTTGCGCAGTTAAAATCTCTAATCCTTTAATTAACTCATTAATTGAACGGATTTGGTCTTCAATATTACCTCTTCCTCTTCCTGAGGCTTCAGCTGTTTTAGCTACATAACTATCTATTTCAGCCTTGCAAACTTTGAGATCATTAATCCATCCCATGCCTTGAGGTTTCGTGCCTGTCGCTGACTCTTGGATTGCTGAACTAAGTCCCGCGCCAATAAGTATATTTAGGTGTTCAGACTGAAAAAGAGCAGTTAACCAAGGTTCTATTCTTAAACGCAAAAAATCAGGAGTGATTTTATCTCCTGGTTTTGCCCATGAGCAGTGTCCAACAACTTTAAATGCACCAACTTCGCTGTGTGGATCCAACTGAACCGGAGACTGGTCATCTCCAAGCTTTAAGTATTGACTCACTTTGAATTCATCCTTCGTTAGAGTTAATAGCTGTTTTTCTTTTCAGCCTAAAATAGGTCGCCCTTGATATACCCGTTTTTTCCATTACTTCCTTAACTTGTACGTCCTTATTAATCAATTCATTAGCTAATTCAGCCTTCTTGTGAGGCTTTCTTCCGAATTTGACCCCCTTAATCATAGCGGTCTTCCGCCCATCGTTAGTTCGCTCCAAGATCCTTTCTCGTTCCGCCTCGGCAACAGCTGCTAGTATCTGGATAACCATTTTTCCCATTGTGCCTTCAGTACTAAGACCATTCTCTAGAAATCGGATAGCGATGCCTTTTTTATAGCAAGTATCCACAATACGAATCATATCAGCGGTATTACGTCCTAGACGATCCATTTTAGTACAGAGGATGATGTCATCTTTCTCCGCTCTGGCAAGGAGTCTCTGTAGCCCTGCACGCTCATCAGTTGCTCCTGACATCATGTCAGTAAATACGGCACTGTTGCAAATAGTCGGTGGTGATAAACTTATCATCCCCTTTTGCTGATGGAGCTGCACATGAACCCATTCAAAGGCCGGCATTTTCAGCGTGACATCATTCTGTGGGCCGTACGCTGGTACTGCAAATACGGCATCAGTTACCGTGAGCTGCAGGAGATGCTGGCTGAACGCGGAGTGAATGTCGATCACTCCACGATTTACCGCTGGGTTCAGCGTTATGCGCCTGAAATGGAAAAACGGCTGCGCTGGTACTGGCGTAACCCTTCCGATCTTTGCCCGTGGCACATGGATGAAACCTACGTGAAGGTCAATGGCCGCTGGGCGTATCTGTACCGGGCCGTCGACAGCCGGGGCCGCACTGTCGATTTTTATCTCTCCTCCCGTCGTAACAGCAAAGCTGCATACCGGTTTCTGGGTAAAATCCTCAACAACGTGAAGAAGTGGCAGATCCCGCGATTCATCAACACGGATAAAGCGCCCGCCTATGGTCGCGCGCTTGCTCTGCTCAAACGCGAAGGCCGGTGCCCGTCTGACGTTGAACACCGACAGATTAAGTACCGGAACAACGTGATTGAATGCGATCATGGCAAACTGAAACGGATAATCGGCGCCACGCTGGGATTTAAATCCATGAAGACGGCTTACGCCACCATCAAAGGTATTGAGGTGATGCGTGCACTACGCAAAGGCCAGGCCTCAGCATTTTATTATGGTGATCCCCTGGGCGAAATGCGCCTGGTAAGCAGAGTTTTTGAAATGTAAGGCCTTTGAATAAGACAAAAGGCTGCCTCATCGCTAACTTTGCAACAGTGCCGATTTATTCAACAAAGCCCCTTGAAGATGCAGAAAACGGTCTAAGTTCCCGTATGCGCAGAACAATTGCCGAACTCTATGATCTCTTTAACGATCTCGAGCGTCGGATCCATTTTTTTGATAAGGAAATTGAAACAGTATTCAGGCAATCAGAAGCCTGTCAGCGTATCGCCAAAGTTAAAGGCATTGGCCCTAAAACGGCCACGGCCGTTGTTGCTGCTATTGGCAAAGGAACTGAATTTAAGAATGGCCGCCACTTTGCTGCATGGCTGGGTCTGGTTCCACGCCAGCATTCGAGTGGCGACAAGCATCTGCGGACACTTTTTATTCATGGTGCCCGCGCTGTCGTCAGGGTTGCCACGAATAACAATGATGGCCATATGAATCAGTGGGTTAACCAGTTAAAGGAACGGCGCGGATTTAATAAAACGACCGTGGCGGTCGCTAACAAAAACGCGAGAATAATCTGGTCGATGCTGAGAAATGAGACCGAGTATCAGGTAGTGTGAAATTAATCCCCTGCCAGAAAAAGTTGCAGCGTACTGAGAAATGGTGACAGGTTGCACCTGCACAATCGGAACCTGATTTTTATACTGGCCTCAGAGGCCGTCCAGTTGTTGAGGCGATTATGTGCGGATTACCCATTTGGGCACAGATTTTCCTGATGCCGGATAGATGTAAGCAACAACCCAAAACCAGATTCAGTACTTGCAAAACGGAGGTAGTCCATAGATGTAAAACGTGGCATCGGAAATGGCATGCTTGCGGCAGAGTTCACGGGCGGGTACCCCAGCTTCGGCTTCGCGGAGAATACTGATGATCTGTTCGTCGGAAAAACGCTTCTTCATGGGGATGTCCTCATGTGGCTTATGAAGACATTACTAACATCGGGGTGTACTAATCAACGGGGAGCAGGTCAGTGGTAACTGTCAATTTTTTCATATTCTGTTAAGAATAAATTAATGTTTAAAAATTATGATAAATGAATGTCATCACAAACATGGCACGTCCTTTACAGGAATAAATCTCACCAATTATTATATTTTCGCCACAGAACCTGTCCGGGAAGGATAGTCCGTTTAGTATTAACTGTTGATGCTGTTATAAGGAGTTTCTGATGCAGGTAAACAAATTTACGGATGATATTGATATTAGTTCTCATGAGCGTTTCATCGCGGCCCGTAAAAGTACGTGGGTTAGTGTGCTTGTTAATTGTTTTCTGACATCCGGGCAGGTGATTACTGGTATATTTTCTGGATCTCAGGGACTTATCGCGGATGGTATTCATTCCCTGTCTGATTTAGTCTCAGACTTTGTTGTACTCATTGCAAACCATAAAAGTAAAAAAAATCCCGATGATGACCATCACTACGGTCATCATCGTTATGAAAATGGTGCATCATTAATTCTGGGGACAATTTTATTTATTGTTGGCATCGGCATGTTATGGTCAGCAGTAAATAAAATGAAACAACCAGATGATATTCCTCAGGTACATATTGTTGCTCTGTGGGTGGCTTTAGCCGCACTGGTTATCAAAGAGCTTCTTTTTCGCTATATGCTTGCCGTAGCAACCCGAGTAAAATCCACTATGCTGGTCGCTAATGCCTGGCATGCACGCTCTGATGCCGCTTCGTCTTTGGTTGTGGCTATTGGTATTATTGGGAACTTATCAGGTTTTAAATTACTCGACCCAGTTGCTGCAATGGTTGTCGGACTGATTGTAACCAGAATGGGATATTCATTTATGTCAGATTCGCTTCATGACTTGATGGACAGATCCGTGGATATTGAAACTGAAAATAAAATAAAAACCACATTATTGTCAACGCCTGGAGTTGAAGGTATCCATGATCTCAAAACCCGTAAAATGGGAGATCTTGTTGTTGTTGATGTTCATCTGGAAATTAATGGTAATTTATCAGTGAAAGTAGGGCATGACATTGCTGTTTTAGCCAGGAAATCAGTTTTAGATAATCATCATGTATTAAATGTCATGACGCATGTTGACCCTTTTTTTAAGGAGGTAAGTGGCCTTGATTATGGAAGTGTAAATAATCATAAACAATAATTTTAATGCTGATTTTCTTCGGGGAAATTGGCAAATAATTATTTTCTTTGCTCAATGTTACGTCTTCGGATTGTGATTTTTTTAAATGATAGTAAACAATGTGGGGTTATTATGAGAAAAATTATGCATAGTGTTATAATAGGAACAGCCCTTGTTTTATCTACCAGTGTAATAGCTGGTTCTGACGGTGTTGAACATGCCATGAAGATGATGAATAAAAGCTACCGCGCAGCACTTAAGGAGGAGGACGTTACATCTTTCAGGAAAGATATGCAGGATCTGAAATCAACAGCAGAGTCCATCTTGAACGGCCCGGTAGAGGGGTATGACAGGGAAACGTATGTTGCAGGTATGTCACTTCTGATTGATGAGGTAACTGCTGTTGAAAGTACCGCTGAAAAGGAAGGTCTTGACGCTGGGAAAATTGCAGCACAGAAACTGGGCAGTATGATGAGAAAATACCATAATAAACTTGGCGTTGACTGAACCGGGAACTATCAGGAGAAAGTAGATATGCTGGAAAGATATCCCGGAACTGACATGATATAGCTGCTTGTATTAGAATGGATAGTTATGCCCTGGTGAAGAAATTATAATACGTTATCTTATCTGCTCAGTACATATAAAAATGTTGGGGTCGCAAACATGCTTACCGATGCTACATTGCCTCAACATAAGCTAAGTCCTATTGATGTTGCACGGGGCGGATATACCCGCTTCGTGCTTCACTGAAACATACTGATGATCTCTTGGCTGGAAAAACACTTCTTCATGGTAATCTCTTCATATTACTGATGTGATGTACTATAGGTTTAGATACCATTCTCTGATTAAAGAGTATTGTTTAGTTCCGATAAGTTAAGGTTTCGTTAATAAAAAGGCATATTGATTTGGTCAACCACCCCTAACAAAGTGGCTAAATTATGAATGAAAATTTACGTAATGCTCTCCCTCACAAAGACACACCATTTCTACGTGTGCTTCATATCATCTTAGCTGTATTGATTTTATTGCAGATTGTTAGTTCAAATCTTACCGAAAGCGATGCTCTCAGTGACTATACTCTCACAGGGTTCGTTACATGGTTCCATGTTATCACTGGATTATCACTGATTGTTCTTGGGTTAATCATGCTTGCATGGATGCTAACACAACGAGGATTTCATTACTATTTTGCTTGGCTGACTCTTGATTTTCGAGGTGTGGTTGAAGATATCAAAATGCTGATGTCATTCCGTCTCCCTGAAGCTCATGCTGGTGGGATTGCTGCCTTAGTCCAGGGGCTTGGTGTACTTGCGCTATTGGGCGTTGCATCATGTGGTGGTTTCTGGTTTGCACTCAATACAATTCCTGGAATGTCGCCAGTGCTGACAGAAAGTGTCCTAAATTTGCATAAGTTTCTGACTGTATTTATTGAAACCTATTTCTGGGCGCATGGTTCGATGGGGTTGCTGCATATATTTCTCACCATCCGTAGCCAAATGAAAAATTCCGTTACGGAATAGTGTGATAGATTGATGATTAATAAAGTGTGCTGTAATGGCTGGATAAAATTGACTACAATAGTTTAATTATCTGTCAAGGCATTCTTATATGTCCGTAATTCCGATTAGTGTGCGTAGTTGAAGGAAAGCAAAGATATGCATCTTGAACGACACAGCATCGAAAAAGTGGGATGGCTTCGGGCGGCTGTACTGGGGGCAAATGACGGAATTGTTTCGACAGCAAGCCTTGTCCTTGGTGTTGCGTCAGCAAACACCAGTTCTTCGGGAGTTTTACTTGCTGGTGTTGCCGGACTGGTTTCTGGTGCGATGTCGATGGCAACGGGAGAATATGTTTCAGTCTCATCTCAGGCTGATACCGAAAACGCTGCACTTGCTCAGGAAAAAAGGGAGTTGGAAACCGATTATGAAGGTGAAATGCAGGAACTGACTTCACTTTATATAGGGGTTCGAGGTCCAATGATGTAAAAAACCACGCTAAGAGGTTAATTCATTGTTTGTATTCAAATTTAATGGTCTTAACTCGCCCTTCAGAATATCTTCCGGTAACGAAAACGTATAATGTCCCAGCATATTTATATGGCCATGTATCAGCGGCGATAATCTTGCCAGATGCTCCTCTTCAGGTGTTTCCCCCGATTTGCGAAGATGTGACAACGCCTCCTGCATGTAAAGTGTATTCCACAGCACAACCGCATTGGTCACCAGACCCAGAGCACCGAGTTGATCTTCCTGCCCTTCACGGTAGCGTTTTCTAATCTCACCACGTTGTCCGTAGCAAATGGCTCGAGCCACTGCATGGCGTCCTTCTCCCCGGTTGAGCTGAGTGAGGATCCGACGCCGGTAATCCTCATCATCGATATAGTTGAGAAGATACAACGTCTTGTTGACCCGGCCCACTTCCATAATCGCCTGAGCCAGACCAGATGGTCGGCTACTTCTCAACAGTGAACGAATAAGCTCTGATGCATGGATGGTCCCAAGCTTCAGTGAGCCCGCCATTCGCATCATTTCATCCCATTGGGATTCTATTTTTGACAGTTCAACACATCCCCGGGCCAGCTCATTCAGGGCACCATAATGTGCCGTTTTATCTGCCCGCCAGAATATCGCCCCGCCTGCATCGGCCAGACGAGGGGAAAACTGGTAGCCCAGTAACCAGAACAGGCCAAAAATGATATCGCTGGATCCTGCCGTGTCCGTCATAATTTCTACCGGATTCAGCCCGGTCTGCTGCTCCAGAAGCCCTTCCAGTACAAAGATGGAATCACGAAGCGTCCCGGGAACTACAATGCCATGGAAACCGGAGTATTGATCGGAGACGAAGTTGTACCAGGTGATACCGCGTCCTGAACCAAAGTATTTACGATTTGGTCCGGAATTAACCGTTTTAACCGGTGTGACAAAACGCATACCATCTGCGGAGGCAACCTCACCACCTCCCCAGTACCCCGCGAGCGGCAGCGTGGACTGAAAATCAACCAGCCGTGCATTAGCGGTGACCAGCGTTTCTGCCCTGAGATAATTTTGTTTAACCCAGCTCAGACGATGGCGAGTAAGCGCGGGAATATTATGCTTTATCAGGGGTTCATGCCCTATATTGCAGGCTTCTGCCAGCAGTGTTGCGCACAGACTGACCTGGAGATCCTGCGCCCGAGCACCTGATTCACTGACGTGGCTGAATTCGCGGGTAAAACCGGTTCGGGCATCTATTTCAAGCAACAGCTCCGTCAGATCAACCGGAGGGATCAATTCTCTTACCCGACGATTCAATTGTATCAGTGCCGGTGGCTCATCCAGTTTATCCAGACTGCTAATCGTCAGTGAGGGATGCTTACCTTCATTGCTTATGCTGACCGCTGCGTTGCAGGCAAAACGTGAAGCCACTGATTTCCATGTGTCATCAAGCCGCGTAGCCAGTTGTTCTGCTGCTTTAGTTCCGTCTGATGGATGACCCAGCGCCCGACATACCGGGATGCGTTGTGCCTGCCATTCAGCTCCCTGAAGCAATTTTTGACGCGGGTCCCCCCACCGATCACTGTTCTCCAGCCAGAGATCACGACGGCGCAAAGAATCTTGAAGGCGCTCGAGAAGACACAGCGAGTAACCCGCTCGTAGAATCCTACCATCTCTGTCGTAGACCAGACGTTTCCATGGGCCGGAAATGATTTGCTCTGGTGCATCGTCGAGAATTCGCTTTTTTGAGCCACTCAGTTCGGCCAGATAATGGATTGCTGACAACGTGAGCTCCCCGGCCGGGGCGGCCTGAAAGTGTAAGTCACGCAACATCGCGGACAGGAAACGCTTCACCCGTCCATATTGTTCCACCATTTCATCCTGAAACTGAGTATCTTGCGGGCGCGCCAGCTCATTTACCTTGCCGACGGATTCAGCCAGTTTGTCCTTTGGTATGCGGCGAAAAATAGCCTGCCGCAGAGCTGCTTCATCGGTGTTCTCATCAAGTAATAACGTGCATGCCCGTGCCAGTAATAGCGCGGCACGATCAAGATCTTTCAGGGTCCTGAGCCGCTTTTTCTGCCCGATATTTTTTGCAGAACGCGTGATATCCAGAATAAGCATATCCAGCACATCCACGGCCTCGTCAAGCGCCGAAATTTCCTGTGCTTTCACAAACGCAGTAAGCACGGCCAGTCGCCGTTCGTCAGGCATTCTTGAAATGGGCACTGTTGCAAAGTTAGCGATGAGGCAGCCTTTTGTCTTATTCAAAGGCCTTACATTTCAAAAACTCTGCTTACCAGGCGCATTTCGCCCAGGGGATCACCATAATAAAATGCTGAGGCCTGGCCTTTGCGTAGTGCACGCATCACCTCAATACCTTTGATGGTGGCGTAAGCCGTCTTCATGGATTTAAATCCCAGCGTGGCGCCGATTATCCGTTTCAGTTTGCCATGATCGCATTCAATCACGTTGTTCCGGTACTTAATCTGTCGGTGTTCAACGTCAGACGGGCACCGGCCTTCGCGTTTGAGCAGAGCAAGCGCGCGACCATAGGCGGGCGCTTTATCCGTGTTGATGAATCGCGGGATCTGCCACTTCTTCACGTTGTTGAGGATTTTACCCAGAAACCGGTATGCAGCTTTGCTGTTACGACGGGAGGAGAGATAAAAATCGACAGTGCGGCCCCGGCTGTCGACGGCCCGGTACAGATACGCCCAGCGGCCATTGACCTTCACGTAGGTTTCATCCATGTGCCACGGGCAAAGATCGGAAGGGTTACGCCAGTACCAGCGCAGCCGTTTTTCCATTTCAGGCGCATAACGCTGAACCCAGCGGTAAATCGTGGAGTGATCGACATTCACTCCGCGTTCAGCCAGCATCTCCTGCAGCTCACGGTAACTGATGCCGTATTTGCAGTACCAGCGTACGGCCCACAGAATGATGTCACGCTGAAAATGCCGGCCTTTGAATGGGTTCATGTGCAGCTCCATCAGCAAAAGGGGATGATAAGTTTATCACCACCGACTATTTGCAACAGTGCCAAAACAATCACGTCAGACCTAAAGACAGAAAGTTGTTACTGACCACCATCCTGGCCGATGGTATCAACCTTGGACTGACAAAAATGGCCGAATCCTGTCCGGGAACGACCAAATCGTCACTCGAGGGCATTCAGGCCTGGTACATCAGGGATGAAACCTATTCAGCTGCGCTGGCCGAGTTGGTCAATGCCCAGAAAAAAAGCCCTCTGGCGGCATTCTGGGGCGATGGAACAACGTCATCGTCTGATGGACAGAACTTTCGGGTGGGGAGTCACGGGCGTTATGCTGGTCAGGTCAATCTTAAATACGGTCAGGATCCAAGCGTGCAGATTTATACGCATATTTCGGACCAATACAGCCCGTTTTACACCAAAGTTATCAGCCGCGTGCGGGATTCAACACACGTACTTGATGGTCTGCTGTACCACGAAACTGATCTGGAAATTACAGAGCATTACACCGACACAGCAGGTTTCACTGAGCATGTTTTTGCGCTAATGCATCTGCTCGGATTCGCTTTTGCGCCAAGGATCCGGGATCTTCATGACAAACGGCTGTTTATTCATGGAAAAGCTGAGTTGTATCAGGGGCTTCAGTCAATCATCTCGACAACCAGCCTGAATCTAAAGGAAATTGAAACCCACTGGCATGAGGTGCTGCGTCTGGCAAGTTCTATAAAGCAGGGAACGGTAACAGCATCACTGATGATGAAAAAGCTGGCAAGCTATCCGAAGCAGAATGGTCTGGCAAAGGCGCTGAGAGAGATTGGCCGCATCGAAAGGTCATTGTTTATGCTGGACTGGTTCAGGGATCCTTTACTGCGTCGACGCGTACAGGCGGGGCTGAATAAAGGTGAGGCTCGCAATGCCCTTGCGCGAGCGGTCTTTATGCATCGGCTGGGTGAAATCAGAGATCGGGGGCTGGAGAATCAGAGCTATCGAGCCAGCGGTCTGACGTTGCTGACTGCGGCGATCTCACTGTGGAATACGGTATATATAGAAAGAGCGATAGATTCTTTGAGACGAAAAGGGATCCCGATTAATGAGCAACTGATTACCCATCTGTCACCACTGGGATGGGAACATATCAACCTGAGCGGGGATTACGTCTGGAGAACGAACCTCAAACTGGGACAGGGTAAATACCGCGCATTACGCTCAGTGAATAGTAATATGTACAAAAAACAGGCTTAGCGTAGGATAATTTCCGTTTTCCAAGCGGACCCCATTTTCAGCGTGACATCATTCTGTGGGCCGTACGCTGGTACTGCAAATACGGCATCAGTTACCGTGAGCTGCAGGAGATGCTGGCTGAACGCGGAGTGAATGTCGATCACTCCACGATTTACCGCTGGGTTCAGCGTTATGCGCCTGAAATGGAAAAACGGCTGCGCTGGTACTGGCGTAACCCTTCCGATCTTTGCCCGTGGCACATGGATGAAACCTACGTGAAGGTCAATGGCCGCTGGGCGTATCTGTACCGGGCCGTCGACAGCCGGGGCCGCACTGTCGATTTTTATCTCTCCTCCCGTCGTAACAGCAAAGCTGCATACCGGTTTCTGGGTAAAATCCTCAACAACGTGAAGAAGTGGCAGATCCCGCGATTCATCAACACGGATAAAGCGCCCGCCTATGGTCGCGCGCTTGCTCTGCTCAAACGCGAAGGCCGGTGCCCGTCTGACGTTGAACACCGACAGATTAAGTACCGGAACAACGTGATTGAATGCGATCATGGCAAACTGAAACGGATAATCGGCGCCACGCTGGGATTTAAATCCATGAAGACGGCTTACGCCACCATCAAAGGTATTGAGGTGATGCGTGCACTACGCAAAGGCCAGGCCTCAGCATTTTATTATGGTGATCCCCTGGGCGAAATGCGCCTGGTAAGCAGAGTTTTTGAAATGTAAGGCCTTTGAATAAGACAAAAGGCTGCCTCATCGCTAACTTTGCAACAGTGCCGGTCTTAAACAACTGAACTGGGCTAGCGAAGGAGTGGGGGCAACAGCAGCTGCGCTGGTAGACTTATCCACAGTTGCTGGTAACAAAATCAGCAATCCGCCCTGGGTCAAATTTCAATCGGCAGGGTGGGTCAATTTTCCATCAGCGCCAACAAATGGTGGTTTCGTCGGGGATGCGCTCCAGGTTCAGCCCGGCAAACTGGCGCAGGATCGTGGTTTCGTACAGCGCTTCCTCCATCGCTGGATCGCTGTAGCCGAACCAGTTCTGCAGCAGATGCACACGCAGCATCGCCATCAACGGGTAGGCCGGACGGCCACCTTCACCCTTCGGATAATGTGGCTCGATCAAAGCAATCAAGCCCTTCCACGGCACCACCCGATCCATCTCGATCAGGAACAACTCCTTGCGGGTTTGCTTGCGCTTGCCAGCGTACTCGGCGTCGGCGAAGGTCATCTGCTTCATCGGGAAACTCGGTGGGTGGGGGCGCGGTATTTTGCCAAATCAGAAAGTCTTTTTCAGAGTTTCCCTAGTGTGCGCTCTCTTGCTTGGATGGCATTACGTTCTGGCCCAACGTTACTGTAGCGAATCCGCAGCAGTATCAATCAAAGCCTCCTGTATCCCGCGTGAAGAAAGACGCTACGTTGCGCCCGTTCTTCCACGGCTTCGCTTGCCGCCCCGCTACGGCAGATTCGAAGTATTCATCGAAATGTCATCCTTTAGAAACAGTGCGTTAACAAGGAATTTCTATCCTTTGCATCGCGAACCGCAATTGTGCGGCCAGCAATATTGCAAAAGGTGATCAAATGATGCCCCATCCAATACAGGACGCCGTGCTGCGGGTCGACCGGTTGAGCGTCGTCTATCCAGGCGGCGTGACAGCCCTACGCGATACCTCGATTGCATTTCGGCGTGGTGAGTTCACCGTGCTGCTTGGTCTCTCGGGCGCAGGCAAGTCGACCTTGCTCCGTAGTCTCAATCGACTCGTCACGCCCACTGGCGGCAGTGTCACCAGCGAACTCGGTGAGCTCGGCAGCGGCTCGGCCTTGCGTCAGCATCGTCGGCGTACCGCCATGATCTTTCAGCACCACCAGCTAATCGAACGTCAAAGCGCACTGGCTAATGTGCTTACCGGTCGGCTGGCCTTTCACAACACGCTCCGCTCGCTGTTTCCTCTGCCGCGTGCCGATCAGGAGATTGCGCTCAGTTGCCTCGCTCGGGTCGGTCTGGCAGACAAGGCGCTAAGCCGGGTGGACAAACTGTCCGGTGGCCAGCAGCAGCGGGTAGGCATCGCGCGTGCGCTAGCGCAACAGCCGGCGATCATTCTGGCCGATGAGCCGGTAGCCAGTCTCGACCCGGCCACTTCGGTCCGTGTTCTCGGATTGCTGCGCGACATCTGCAAGGAAGACGGCATCACCGCCATCGTTTCGCTGCATCAACTCGAATATGCCCGCCGCTTCGCCGATCGCGTCGTCGGGCTGGCCGATTCTCAGATCGTTTTCGATGCCGCGCCCTCGGAACTCACCGATGCGCAGCTTGAGCGCATCTATGCAGGCCGCTCTACGACTCAGCCAGCGAATGCTCCGGCTGAACCACCTGTCATGCTCGAACCTTCACTGGAGATGTCCCGATGAAACGCTTATCCGCGCTCTTATTGACTTGCTTGCTGTCCGCTGTTTCAAGTTTGTCCGCCCTAGCGGCCGATGCCGATCCGGATGTGCTAAAGGTTGCCCTGCTGCCGGACGAAAACGCCTCCGAGCTGATCAAGCGTAACCAGCCGCTGAAGGATTATCTGGAAGAGCATCTGGACAAGAAGGTGCAGCTGATCGTAACCACCGACTATTCCTCGATGATTGAGGCGATGCGCTTTGGCCGTATCGACCTGGCGTATTTCGGTCCGCTGTCCTACGTCATGGCCAAAAGCAAAAGCGACATCGAGCCCTTCGCTGTCACGGTCATCGACGGCAAGCCGACCTATCGCTCGGTGATTATCGCCAATGTGGCGTCAGGCGTGAATGAGTATGCCGACCTTAAGGGCAAGAAGATGGCCTATGGTGACCGGGCATCGACGTCCAGCCATTTGATTCCCAAAACCGTGCTTCTTGAGACGGCCGGTTTGACGGGTGGGCGGGACTACGAAGAATATTTTGTGGGCACGCATGACGCCGTTGCCGTCAACGTGGCGAACGGCAACGCCGATGCGGGTGGGCTGTCGGAGGTAATTTTCAATCACGTAGTCGAACGTGGCCTAATCGATCCGAGCAAGGTGAAAGTACTTGGTTACAGCGGCGAATACCCCCAGTACCCCTGGGCGATGCGCTCGAACCTGAGCCCCGAGCTGAAAACCAAGGTGCGGGATGTATTCGTCGGTATCGACGATCCCGAAGTGCTGCGCAACTTCAAGGCCGAGGCCTTCGCGCCAATCACCGACGCCGACTACGATGTGATCCGCAAAATGGGATCGCTGCTCGGCCTCGACTTCGCCACGATGTGAGCACCGATATGTCTACTCATTACGACGTGCAGGCGCTGCCTGCAGAGCAACGCGAGCACATCCTTCGAGGCTTCGGCCTCGGTTGGTGGCGCCAGCTGGGGCAGGTGGCGATTGTATTCGGAGTGGTGCTGTTGGCCTGCTGGTACGTGGGGCTGCTCGATGCCACCACGCTGCTGAACGGGCTGCCCTCCATCGCGACCCTGGCAGGCGAGGCCATGCCGCCAGACTTTTCGGGCTATCGAAGCTGGATTCGCCCCTTGATCGACACCTTGGCGATGAGCATCGCCGGTACGGCCATCGCAGTGGTGTTCTCGCTGGTGGTGGCCTTCGTTGCAGCGCGCAATACGGCGCCGCACCCCCTTGTGTTCGGTGTTGCCCGGGTGCTGCTCAATGCCCTGCGGTCGGTGCCGGAGCTGATCATGGGCATCATCTTCGTTGCAGCCGTAGGGTTCGGCGCCTTGCCGGGCGTGCTTGCCCTGGGTCTGCATTCGGTCGGCATGGTCAGCAAGTTCTTCGCCGAGGCCATCGAGCACGTCGACGAAGCGCCGGTGGAAGCCGCTCGGGCGGCGGGGGCTACGCCGATGCAAGTGCTGCTGCACGCGGTTTTGCCACAGGTGACGCCGCAGTTCGCCGACGTGGCGATCTACCGCTGGGAATACAACTTTCGCGCCTCCACCGTGATGGGCATGGTTGGCGCCGGCGGTATCGGCTTCGAACTCATGGGCTCGCTGCGCATCATGCAGTACCAGGAGGTTGCAGCAATCCTGCTGGTCATCCTGGCCATGGTCACGCTAGTAGACGCCTTCAGTGGCGTGCTGCGCAAACGTTTCAAATAGGACAAAACATGCTGCCGAAACTCGTTATAACTCACCGAGTACACGATGAGATCCTGCAACTGCTGGCGCCACATTGCGAGCTGGTGACCAACCAGACCGACAGCACGCTGACGCGCGAGGAAATTCTGCGCCGCTGTCGCGATGCTCAGGCGATGATGGCGTTCATGCCCGATCGGGTCGATGCAGACTTTCTTCAAGCCTGCCCTGAGCTGCGTGTAGTCGGCTGCGCGCTCAAGGGCTTCGACAATTTCGATGTGGACGCCTGTACTGCCCGCGGGGTCTGGCTGACCTTCGTGCCTGATCTGTTGACGGTCCCGACTGCCGAGCTGGCGATCGGACTGGCGGTGGGGCTGGGGCGGCATCTGCGGGCAGCAGATGCGTTCGTCCGCTCTGGCGAGTTCCAGGGCTGGCAACCACAGTTCTACGGCACGGGGCTGGATAACGCTACGGTCGGCATCCTTGGCATGGGCGCCATCGGACTGGCCATGGCTGAGCGCTTGCAGGGATGGGGCGCGACCCTGCAGTACCACGAGGCGAAGGCTCTGGATACACAAACCGAGCAACGGCTCGGCCTGCGCCAGGTGGCGTGCAGCGAACTCTTCGCCAGCTCGGACTTCATCCTGCTGGCGCTTCCCTTGAATGCCGATACCCAGCATCTGGTCAACGCCGAGCTGCTTGCCCTCGTACGGCCGGGCGCTCTGCTTGTAAACCCCTGTCGTGGTTCGGTAGTGGATGAAGCCGCCGTGCTCGCGGCGCTTGAGCGAGGCCAGCTCGGCGGGTATGCGGCGGATGTATTCGAAATGGAAGACTGGGCTCGCGCGGACCGGCCGCGGCTGATCGATCCTGCGCTGCTCGCGCATCCGAATACGCTGTTCACTCCGCACATAGGGTCGGCAGTGCGCGCGGTGCGCCTGGAGATTGAACGTTGTGCAGCGCAGAACATCATCCAGGTATTGGCAGGTGCGCGCCCAATCAACGCTGCGAACCGTCTGCCCAAGGCCGAGCCTGCCGCATGTTGAATCCGGTCTGGCTGAAGAGCCTGGTAGCGATCGTTCAAACAGGCAGTTTTCAGAGCGCGGCGAGGGCGTTGGGGCTGGCCCAGCCGACGGTGTCGCAGCACTTGCAGAAGCTTGAAGAGCAGGTCGGCGTAACGCTGGTGCAGCGCAGTCGTAGCGGCTGCCAGCCTACCACACGGGCGCTGGCCTTCATGCCGCATGCGACCGCCTTGCTCGACATGCACGCCCGGGCGCTAGAAGCCCTGCATGGCAATCGTGAGCGCGTCGGGGCCAGCACCAACATCGGCACCTACCTTCTCCAGCCATTCGTGCGCAACTATCTGACGACCGCAAATGAGAGGGGCGAGGTGGATCTGCGCATCGCCGCCAACCCGGATGTGGCCGACCAGCTACTGGCGGGCCAGCTCGACGCCGCGATCATGGAATGGTGGCTACCTCACCCCGACTTCGAACACCGCCTCTGGCGGGTCGAGCCGCTGGTGCTTATCGTCAGCCCCGACCATGCGCTGGCTGAAGCAGGGTGCATAGAACGTGATCGTCTGGTGGACCTGCCGATGCTGGGAGGTGAACCGGGTAGCGGTACCGGACGGCTTCTGACCGAATACTTTGGCGAACTGGGCGTGCCTCGCAGCGGTATGCAGCTAGGCAGCACCGAGGCAGTCAAACAAGCAGTGAGGGCGGGACTCGGCGTGTCGTTGGTGATGGCTTCCGCAGTACAAGACGAAGTTCGCAGTGGCGCGCTGGTAGCTCTTCCCATCCCGGGGCTTGAAAAGCGTCTCCAACTGATCTGGCGCAAACCTCCCGGAAATCTGCACCCGCCGGGATTTGTGCGGCACTTATTGGAGGAGGCAGATCTAGCTGGATAAGGTGATGGATGGTTGCGATCCAGCGCTTGGCTTGTCAGCCTAGGGAAACTCTGAAAAAGACTTTCTGATTTGGCAAAATACCGCGCCCCCACCCACCGAGTTTCCCGATGAAGCAGATGACCTTCGCCGACGCCGAGTACGCTGGCAAGCGCAAGCAAACCCGCAAGGAGTTGTTCCTGATCGAGATGGATCGGGTGGTGCCGTGGAAGGGCTTGATTGCTTTGATCGAGCCACATTATCCGAAGGGTGAAGGTGGCCGTCCGGCCTACCCGTTGATGGCGATGCTGCGTGTGCATCTGCTGCAGAACTGGTTCGGCTACAGCGATCCAGCGATGGAGGAAGCGCTGTACGAAACCACGATCCTGCGCCAGTTTGCCGGGCTGAACCTGGAGCGCATCCCCGACGAAACCACCATTCTCAACTTCCGCCGCTTGCTGGAGAAACACGAGCTGGCGGCCGGCATCCTCGCTGTCATCAATGGCTCTGGGCGACCGCGGCCTGTCGCTGCGCCAGGGCACCATCGTCGATGCAACGCTGATCAATGCGCCCAGTTCGACCAAGAACAAGGACGGCAAGCGCGACCCGGAAATGCACCAGACCAAGAAGGGAAACCAGTATTATTTCGGCAGTGCGACCTGAAAGTCGCATGGGTTTCTGTTCCGCAGGTTAACGCCCGACGGAACCGACTGTTCCACCACTCGTTCCCTACCCAGACAGGCGTGGCCGGTAACAGCCGGGTCTGAAGCTCTGGGGACAATGTAACCGCCGATATTTCGGTAGGTCGAACCGCGAGGCCAGACTGAATCTGCCAGCATCAAGGCGGAGAGGCGCCAGGGATGAACAGGTACCCGCCAACTGCACGGGGGTGATGGTGCTCGCTTGGCGACTGGCTTCTTGCTGGAGGTTAGAGATTGCTTCGGCAATTGCCTTGGTCTGAGCCACATAGCTGCCGGATAGGTTGGCAATCACAATGCAGCAACGCGGTAACTCCAGAGCGGCGCTCATCAGGCAGCTGAGTGTGTAGGTGCTCACGGTAGCCAGCGTACCGCCGCCGATGACAGGGAAGGTGCGAATAAGCAGGTCATTTCTTCCCAAGCTGACTCGCTGATTAAAATTTCGCGGATCTGGGCCGATTTTTTTCCCGCAAACACATCGAATCAGCCTATTTAGGCTATTTTTTCCACCATTTCTGGCGTTATTTCCGGTTTTTACTGAGATCTCTCCCACTGACGTATCATTTGGTCCACCCGAAACAGGTTGGCCAGGGTGAATAACATCGCCAGTTGGTTATCGTTTTTCAGCAGCCCTTTGTATCTGGCTTTCACGAAGCCGAACTGCCGCTTGATGATGCGAAACGGGTGCTCCACCCTGGCACGGATGCTGGCTTTCATGTATTCGATGTTGATGGCCGTTTTGTTCTTGCGCGGATGCTGCTTCAAGGTTTTTACCTTGCCGGGACGCTCGGCGATCAGCCAGTCCACATCCACCTCGGCCAGCTCCTCGCGCTGTGGCGCTCCTTGGTAGCCGGCATCGGCTGAGACAAATTGCTCCTCTCCATGAAGCAGATTACCCAGCTGATTGAGGTCATGCTCGTTGGCCGCGGTGGTGACCAGGCTGTGGGTCAGGCCACTCTTGGCATCGACACCAATGTGGGCCTTCATGCCAAAGTGCCACTGATTGCCTTTCTTGGTCTGATGCATCTCCGGATCGCGTTGCTGCTCTTTGTTCTTGGTAGAGCTGGGTGCCTCAATGATGGTGGCATCCACCAAAGTGCCTTGGGTCATCATGACGCCTGCTTCGGCCAGCCAGCGATTGATGGTCTTGAACAATTGACGGGCCAGTTGATGCTGCTCGAGCAGGTGGCGGAAATTCATGATGGTGGTGCGATCCGGCAGGGCGCTATCCAGGGATAATCGGGCAAACAGGCGCATGGAGGCGATTTCGTACAGGGCATCTTCCATGGCACCGTCGCTCAGGTTGTACCAATGCTGCATGCAGTGAATACGCAGCATGGTCTCCAGCGGATAGGGCCGTCGGCCATTGCCCGCCTTGGGATAAAACGGCTCGATGACTTCCACCATGTTTTGCCATGGCAGAATCTGCTCCATGCGGGAGAGGAAAATCTCTTTTCGGGTCTGACGGCGCTTAGTGCTGAATTCACTATCGGCGAAGGTGAGTTGATGGCTCATGATGTCCCTCTGGGATGCGCTCCGGATGAATATGATGATCTCATATCAGGAACTTGTTCGCACCTTCCCTAAGTCAATCACTTTAAAGACTGAAGTCTGGCGCAGTAGCCCCTGAAAGTTGAATATCCAATTCCAATGAGTAGGGGGCTGAGCCATCCGGTAAGGGCTGAATTTGCCTGCGGGATTGGCTCAGCCCGCCAGACCCGTTTGGTGTTGCGCCGGACAATGTCCGGCGGCAAAGAAGGTAATGACTCCAACTTACTGATAGTGTTTTATGTTCAGATAATGCCCGATGACTTTGTCATGCAGCTCCACCGATTTTGAGAACGACAGTGACTTCCTGCCCAGCCTTGCCAGATGCTGCCTCAGATTCAGGTTATGCCGCTCAATGCGCTGCGTATATCGCTTGCTGATAACGTGCAGTTCTCCCTTCAGGCGTGATTCATAAAGCGGCCAGCCATCCGTCATCCATACCACGACCTCAAAGGCCGACAGCAGGCCCAGAAGACGCTCCAGCGTGGACAACGTGCGTTCACCGAATACGTGCGCCACAACCGTCCTCCGTATCCTGTCATACGCGTAAAACAACCAGCGCTGGCGTGATTTAGCACCGACGTAACCCCACTGTTCGTCCATTTCCGCGCAAACAATGACGTCACTGCCCGGTTGTATGCGTGAGGTTACCGACTGCGGTCTGAGTTTTTTAAGTGACGTAAAATCGTGTTGAGGCCAACGCCCATAATGCGGGCGGTTGCCCGGCATCCAACGCCATTCATGGCCATATCAATGATTTTCTGGTGCGTACCGGGCTGAGAGGCGGTGTAAGTGAACTGTAGTTGCCATGTTTTACGGCAGTGAGAGCAGAGATAGCGCTGATGTCCGGCAGTGCTTTTGCCGTTACGCACCACGCCTTCAGTAGCGGAGCAGGAAGGACATCTGATGGAAATGGAAGCCACCCGCACAGCGCGCTGGGATATCACTCCCCGAGGGAATACCGGCAGCGGACATCGTTAACTTAAGATACAAAAGCTGTTCGGAGATGGAGGGTCAAGATCAGGGTGACCTGCGCCATGATGTTATCCGAGCCCTGTTTCCTAATCACTACACCGGTATTTGATTACCCAGGTCAACTTCAGGCTGTTACAGGGACGGCAACCGTGTCAGCACATCCTTGAGATAGGCATACGGATCGTGCCCATTATTACGGGCCGACTGGATCAAACTCATGATCGCAGCAGCGCGCTTGAGTATGCGAACCCACGCCGAGCATTTGAGAAGGCAACGGGATGAACGCTGGCTGGATAGCCGTGGTTTTCTGGGTAGGCAGCCGAATCCATTTGTGGTCGAGGTTGGCATTGAGGCTGTAGCCCAAGGCGATGTTTGCGATGGAGGCACCGGGTTCAGAACACTCCTGAATGACCTGAGCCTTGAAAGATTTGCTGTAGGTACGGCGCTGAGGGCGCATGGAAAATCCGCTTGATGGGCCATGGCCTTCGGCGGCGGTGTCGGGAAGGTGTGTTGGCCGGACGGATACTGTTGAACTACGTTGTCTGGGGCAACGGAAGTGTTTCGGCCCGACTCTGGAACGCGATCCGCAGCGACGACTGGGCAATTCCGCACGTTAGCCTGAGCAGCCTCGGGGAAATCGTCGTCTGGGCGCGCCCAGACGAGTTTCCGCCAAGGAACATGCAGACGAGCAAGGGGCTGCGGGCACTCGGCTACAACGTGAGGATCGGTGTTTGATCGAGGCGCCTGTGGTACACGCAGGCTGACGAGCCAGGCGCTGTCCATTGCCTGATCAGACCGCCCCGCTGCGCCTTGCCTGAGCAGTTGACCTGCATCAATGGGGCGGGAGAACGCTGTACATTGACTCTTGAAGGCTGTCATGGTAAGCGTAATATCTTACAAAGTATTACAAGGATTTCCTTGGCCGGAACCGCAAAGCGACGCGATTGGAGAGGGTGAGATGAAAGCGCACCTACAGGGATGAAAGCGCACCTACAGGTGATTTTCACGCTCGATGAATTGGCTGCGTACTTGAAAGTCGGCAAGCGGACGCTTTATCGGCTCGCCGCGCACGGGGAAATTCCGGCTTTCAAGGTGGGCGGGACGTGGCGGTTTCCTCAAAGTGAAATCGATCAGTGGATCAATGATCAGACCCGAGCCGCAGCAAAGAAGGAGGTGATGCGCAAGCGTGAACAGCAGAAGTCATCCGAGCAGCCCGTGTCGCCTGGGCGCACTGCCCGTCACAGCAGGCAAAGGGCTTGAGTAACTCGTTTTCCAATTTTTCTGGAGGTATGACATGGACATCGATTTCAAGAAGTTGGCTCCCTGGAACTGGTTCAAGAACGAGCAGCAAGAGCAGCAGACCGTCTCTTCCCTGCCGGTGCAGCGCAATGACCTGCCAGCGGCGAGCGGGCCAGTCAGCCCGATCCTGCAACTGCATCGGGAAATCGACCGGCTGTTCGATGACGCATTCCGGGGCTTCGGTTTTCCGGCGTTGAACATGCCGCAGTGGCCATCCGATTGGTCGGGCATGCTGAAGCCGGCCCTGGACATCCAGGAAACCGACAAGCAGTACAAGATTGCCCTGGAAGTGCCCGGTGTCGAGGAGAAGGACATCCAGATCACTCTCGACAACGACGTGCTGATGGTGCGTGGCGAGAAGCGCCAGGAACAGGAGAAGAAGGAAGGTGGCTTCCACCGTGTGGAGCGCTCCTACGGCAGCTTTCAGCGTGCCTTGAACCTGCCTGACGACGCCAACCAGGATTCGATCAAAGCATCGTTCAAGAACGGGGTGCTCACGGTCACGATCGACAAGCGCGAGGTCAGCGCGCCGAAGCAGGGACGCTCGATCCCGATCAACGGCTGACGTCGCCGGCTCGTTCGTCACAAGAAAAACCCGGCACGAGACGAGGAGTCGCGGTTCGCGATGCCTCGTCGCCTCAACCTTGTCAACCTTGTCAACCTTCTCAGGAGCATCAGCATGGCCAGAAAACAATGCCAGGTCTGCGGCCAACCCGCCACCGTGCGGGTGGAAGCCAATCTCAACGGTCGTCACAGCACCATGCTGTTGTGCGACGACCATTACCGGCAATTAGTGCGCCAGCAAAAGCGCACCGTTTCGCCGCTGGAAGCCTTGTTCGGCTCGCGCAGCGGCCTGTTCGAGGACTTCCTCGGCAGTGACTTCTTCCGCATCGGCGACGACGCGACGCCAGTTGCCGCCGATACCGATGACGTGGTCGATGCCTCGTTTGGCGAGCCCGCCGCCGCAGGTTCGGGTGCGCCGCGCCGTCGCGGCAGTGGGCTGGCCAGCCGCATCAGCGAACAGTCGGAAGCCTTGCTGCAGGAGGCCGCCAAACACGCTGCCGAATTTGGCCGCTCCGAGGTGGATACCGAACATCTGCTGCTGGCGCTGGCCGACAGCGACGTGGTCAAGACCATCCTGGGTCAGTTCAAGATCAAGGTCGATGACCTCAAGCGGCAGATCGAGTCTGAGGCCAAGCGCGGGGACAAGCCCTTCGAGGGCGAGATCGGCGTGTCGCCGCGCGTGAAGGATGCGCTCAGCCGCGCCTTCGTGGCCTCCAATGAACTCGGCCATTCTTATGTCGGTCCAGAGCATTTCCTGATCGGTCTGGCTGAGGAAGGCGAAGGGCTGGCCGCCAACCTGCTGCGCCGCTACGGCCTGACGCCGCAGGCGCTGCGCCAACAGGTCAGCAAGGTGGTCGGCAAGGGCGCCGAGGATGGCCGCGCTGAGACGCCGACCAACACGCCAGAACTCGACAAGTACTCGCGCGACCTGACCAAGATGGCGCGCGACGGCAAGCTCGACCCGGTGATCGGCCGCGCGCAGGAGATCGAAACCACCATCGAGGTGCTGGCCCGGCGCAAGAAGAACAACCCGGTGCTGATCGGCGAGCCGGGTGTGGGCAAGACCGCCATCGTCGAAGGGCTGGCGCAGCGCATGGTGGCGGGTGAAGTGCCCGAGACCTTGCGCGACAAGCGCCTGGTGGAACTCAACATCAACGCCATGGTGGCCGGCGCCAAATATCGCGGCGAGTTCGAGGAGCGCGTGCAGAAGGTGCTGAAGGAGGTGACCGAGCACCAGGGCGAGCTGATTTTGTTCATCGACGAGGTGCACACCATCGTCGGTGCCGGCCAGGGCGGTGGCGAAGGCGGGCTGGACGTGGCCAACGTGTTCAAACCGATGATGGCGCGCGGTGAACTCAACCTGATCGGCGCCACGACGCTGAACGAGTACCAGAAATACATCGAGAAGGATGCCGCACTGGAGCGGCGCTTCCAGCCGGTGACGGTACCCGAGCCGACGGTGGCCCAGGCCATCATGATTCTGCGCGGCCTGCGCGACACCTTCGAGGCGCACCACAAGGTCAGCATCTCCGAGGACGCGATCATCGCGGCGGCCGAGTTGTCCGACCGCTACATCACGGCGCGCTTCCTGCCGGACAAGGCGATCGACTTGCTCGACCAGGCGGCCGCGCGCGTGAAGCTGTCGGCCACGGCCCGGCCGGTGGCCGTGCAGGAGCTGGAGTCCGAACTGCACCAGCTGCGGCGTGAACAGGATTACGTGGCCGCGCGCAAGCAGTACGACCAGGCCGCCGAGCTCGGGAAGCGCATCGAAGCCAAGGAGGCCGAGCTCAAGAAGCTCGTCGAGGACTGGGAGCGGGAGCGGGCCTCCGGCAGTGCCGAGGTCAAGGCGGAACACGTGGCGCAGATCGTCTCGCGCCTGACCGGCATCCCGGTCAACGAGTTGACGGTGGAAGAGCGCGAAAAGCTGCTGCACTTGGAACAACGGCTGCACGAGCGCCTGGTGGGACAAGACGAGGCGGTCCGTGCCGTGGCCGATGCCGTGCGGCTGTCCCGCGCCGGCCTGCGTGAAGGCAGCAAACCGGTGGCTACCTTCCTGTTTCTGGGCCCGACCGGGGTGGGCAAGACCGAGCTCGCCAAGGCATTGGCCGAATCGATCTACGGCGATGAGCACGCCCTGTTGCGCATCGACATGTCGGAATATGGCGAACGCCATACCGTGGCGCGATTGGTGGGCGCGCCTCCGGGCTATGTCGGTTACGACGAAGGCGGTCAGCTCACCGAGAAGGTGCGGCGCAAGCCCTACAGCGTGCTGCTGCTCGACGAGATCGAGAAGGCACACCCTGACGTATACAACATCCTGCTGCAAGTGTTCGACGACGGTCGCCTCACCGACGGCAAGGGCCGGGTGGTGGATTTCACCAACACCATCATCATCGCCACGTCCAACCTGGGTTCGGACATCATCCAGCGACGGCTGAAGGCGCGCGGGGCGGCCGGCGAGGAGTACGAAAAGACCAAGGCCGGAGTCATGGACGTGCTGCGCGGCCATTTCCGGCCCGAGTTCCTCAACCGCATCGACGAGATCATCGTCTTCCATGCGCTGGGCAAGGAGGAGATCCGCCACATCGTCGGCCTGCAGCTCGATCGCGTGGCGCGCAGCGCCGCCAGCCAGGGCGTGACGCTCACTTTCGATCAGACGCTGATCGACCATTTCGCGGAAGAAGGCTACAAGCCCGAGTTCGGTGCGCGTGAACTCAAGCGCCTGATCCGCAGCGAGCTGGAAACTGCGCTGGCGCGCGAGATGCTCGGCGGCGGCATCGGCAAGGGCGATCACGCCAGCGCACGCTGGGACGACAAGGCCGAACGCGTGGTGTTCGAACGCAAAGAGCCACCGCAGACCCCGGCCGAGCCGGAGCAGCCGGATGCCGCGAAGGCGAGCGACGCATCTTGATGGCGGGCGAGGCTGCCGTGTCCGACCCCATCGGCCTGGCACTGGCATGGGCAGCCTCCCTGGCCTCGATCGCGGTGGCGGTCGTGGCCGCAGGTCACGCGGGCGTCTACAAGCGTGATGAGCAGTCGGCCACGCCGTGGGGACTGCTCATCAGCGGCGGCACTGCCCTCCCGCTCGCTGGCCATCCGTTCGCGTGACGGCGCGGCCCATCTGTTCACCTGATCCTCTGGCAACTCGACTTTCGAGGAACAAGGCCCATGGCTGGGTGACGCGGGCAGGCAACTGATAGTCGGTACTCTGTTCGACATCTCTTCTCGCAAGGAAATAGAGCAGCAGTTGCTGCGTATGGTGATCACCGACCCCTTTGCTTCACGGTTGAGGGAACATGTTCGCGCAACCGACATGGCTGCCCGGATTGGGGGGAGGAATTCGCTGTGTTGTTGGAAGCGGCATCGATAGAAGGCGCCCAAGTATGGGCGGAGCGATTTCGTCAGGACACTGCGGCGACAGCGGTGGTGTGTGGAGAGGTGTCGATCAGCTATAGCGCCAGCATGGGGGGGGCTCTCCTTGACCCCCGTTTGCACTCTGTCGAGCAGGTGATGCTGCAGGCGGACAGCGCGCTCTACCAGGCAAAAAAGACAAGGGTGCAACCAAGTTGTGGGCGCACAAGTATTTCAGAATTGAGAGGAGTGGCGATGAAGGAAAAGCAAGCAGACCCGATCAAAACATTTCGCGCCCAATGGGCAGTGATGACGTTCTACGAGCGCTTTGAACAGGTGATCGCGCTCGCGCTGTCCGCAATCATTGCCGTTATCATCGTGGTCTCGCTGCTGCAGCTGATCTCGATCGTCTTCAGCCTGCTGATCATTGATGCATTCAATCCGCTCGATCACAAGGTCTTCCAGACCGTGTTCGGCATGATCATGACGCTGCTCATTGCCATGGAGTTCAAGCATTCCATCGTGAGGGTGGCCTTGCGGCGCGACAGCATCATCCAGGTCAAGACGGTGATCCTGATCGGGCTGATCGCCCTGGCGCGTAAATTCGTGATCCTCGACCCGGAGACCGGCCCCGCCAAGGTCGCGGCGCTTGCAGGCGCGACACTGGCCCTCGGGGCGACTTACTGGCTGCTGCGCGAGCGCGATGACCGGACAGCCGGGGAAAGCTCAGATGATCAGTCGTGATCTGCGCCACGCGCAGAATGTCGGCGCGCGGCATCGCTGGCACAATCGCCTGCAAACCGTGCTGTTGGTGCTGACCCTGCTCGGAATTGCCGCCGTCGCTGGCAGCCTGCTGTTGGGTGACGGCGGGCTTTGGCTGGCGCTTGCGGCTGCGGGGTTCACCCTGCTGCTTGAACCGGCGGCCGCCTCCGGGCTGACCTTGCGGCTGTATGGCGCACGCCCCCTGCACCCGGATGAAGCGCCCGATCTTTGGGCTGTGTTGCGCGAACTGGCGGCGCGGGCCGGGCTGCCTACCGTGCCGGTACCGCACTACGTGCCCAGCGGGGTCGTCAACGCCTTCGCCACCGGTTCGAAGCATCACGCGGCCATCGCGCTGACCGACGGCCTGCTGCGTAGCCTCACGCCCCGCGAGTTGACCGGCGTGCTCGGCCACGAAATCGCGCATATTGCGAACGAGGATTTGCGTGTCATGGGCTTGGCCGATTCCATCAGCCGGCTCACCCATCTTCTGGCCTTGTTGGGGCAGCTTGCGATCGTGCTCAGTTTGCCAACGCTATTGCTTGGAGTCACGGAAGTCAATTGGCCCGCGTTGCTTCTACTTGCGGTCGCGCCACAGCTGGCCTTGCTGGCTCAGTTGGGCTTGTCCAGGGTGCGCGAATTCGACGCCGACCGGCTCGCTGCCGAATTGACCGGCGACCCGCACGGGCTGGCCTCAGCGCTCGCCAAGATCGAGCGGGTGAGCCGCTCCTGGCGCGCCTGGCTGCTGCCCGGATGGGGCAATCCGGAACCCTCCTGGTTGCGCACGCATCCAGCGACGGCTGAACGCATTGAGCGCTTGCTAGAACTAGCTCCGCCGCCCGCGATGCCGCCGTTTCCATCGGCCCGTTTCGACCCCGAAGTGACCGTATCACCACGTCCGCCACGCTGGCGCACTGGCGGCCTTTGGCGCTGATTTCAACATGGAGAATGACGTGACCTACCCGACCCCTACAGCCGCCCGGAGCCGGATCGATTCATCCGGCGCTGGCTCGTCATCACTGGCTGCATCGCCGCACTCATGCTGCTGTGGCAGTTCCTGCCCGCCATCGAAGCCTGGTTCAGTCCCCACGAAACAAATGCTTCAGCCCGGAAGAGAGGTCTCAGGCCGTCCGGGAGCTCTGTAACCGACGTGGAACCGCGCGTAAAGTTGCACAAAGCATAGGCGTCAGCGTCCCGGTCCTGTACAAATGGAAGAAAGACCTTATCAGTGACGAGGCTTATCAATCCATGCGCAAACGAAAGTCAGCCCCTCAGGATAAAAATCAGGATGCTTTACTCGGTGAAATCCAGCGTCTCAGGAAGCAGGTTCATCAGCTGCAGCTCGAACGTGACATACTGACAAAGGCGAATGAACTGATAAAAAAAGATCTGGGCGTCAGCTTTCTGAAACTGAAAAACAGGGAGAAAACCCTGATAGTTGATGCCCTTAAGAAAAAGTACCCCGTTGCTGAGTTGCTAAGCGTTCTGCAACTTGCCCGCAGCTGTTATTTTTACCAAAACGTCTGTACGATAAGTATGCGGAAATACGCGTGATCATGGCCGATATCTTTGAGGAGAATTACCGCTGTTACGACTATCGGCGCCTTCACGCGATGCTTCGCGGTAACAACAGGGTTATTTCTGAAAAGGTTGTCCGCAGACTGATGGCAGAAGAGCAGCTCGTTGTTAAGCGCACCAGGCGACGACGATACAACTCTTACTGTGGCGAAATCGGCCCGGCACCGGAAAATTTACTCGCCCGGGATTTTAGTTCCTGCAGGCCAAATGAGAAGTGGCTGACCGATATTACGGAGTTCCAGCTTCCGGCTGGAAAAGTCTATCTGTCGCCGGTTATCGACTGCTTTGATGGCCTGGTTGTAAGCTGGTCGATAGGAACACGCCCGGACGCGACGCTGGTGAATACGATGCTCGATGACGCACTCGATACGCTCAACGAACATGATAAACCAGTGATACACAGCGATCGTGGTGGCCATTACCGGTGGCCGGGCTGGCTCGAGCGTATCAACACCTCCGGACTTATAAGGTCCATGTCGCGCAAAGGATGCTCGTCGGATAATGCTGCGTGTGAAGGCTTCTTCGGGCGTATCAAAAACGAAATGTTCTATGGCAGAGACTGGGCGGGTATCACGCTGGAAAAATTTATCTGCTTCCTGGACAGGTACATACGCTGGTATAACGAGAAACGTATCAAGCTATCATTAGGTGCAATGAGTCCTGTGAAGTACCGGCAGCATCTTGGGATCACAACATAACAGTCCAGGAAAACATCCGCAGCCCCCTAATAGACATTAGCATTGAGCCCCTACAATACATGTTATTGCAAGCTTAAAATGTCACCAAATTCAGCCAGTTAGAAATGTCACCTTAAGAGATGTGAAGAGAGAGAAGTTGGTTTATGTCAGAGGAAAGCAGGCATGAATGACGTCCATGCCTGTGATGAGAGGCTATACCAATAAGCTGTTATTCCCCTTTTTTATGGTCGTGTTCCTTCAGTCCGGGATGCTTTGGCTTGTTTTCCGGAGTGACACGCCTTCTTTTATCTTCTTTGCCAGTTGATTCAGCAATCGGCTTTGGGCCAGGTTTAATACCCATAAAAATCTCCTTGAGTGACAAACAGATTCATATTTACGAACTGTGGCAGTAATGCCAAATATGAAATGAGGGTTCATGGTTATAAAACCAACTGACGTGTTTTCAGAAGCTTGCACTCCATCACACTGCTAAAGGTAAAAAAACAGAACAGAGCAGGGGGCTAGCGTTTCAGACTGGCTCGGAACTCTTCAGGATTAGCCAGTACGGGGTTGATGGCTCTGAGTTGCTCCTGAACCCGGGCTTGTGCACGTCGTTTGGGCATTTTTTTACTCCTATCTCGCTTTCCCTCTCGATCCAATTCATCCATCTTGTCCTGAGCCAGTTTCAGTACAGCACCGAGCCGTTTGTTATCAACGATTTGCCCCTGGTCGATGCATTCCAGTTTATCGAAGACCTGATAATTGAGTGATCGGTAGCCATATTTAAACGCCAGCGTACCATTTGGGTAGTCGTAAACTGTGATTTTTTCACCTGCAATTCTGGTATTTTCTTCCGTAGGTTCAACGAGATATATCATCTTATCGTAACGGAAAGTCAGTGTTTTCGAGAGTTTTCGTGATTCCTGCCAAGCAAAGATATCATCCAGATCTTCAGAGCTTTCAAGCACCGGTCGATGCAGGTCTTTGGGATATTTTGCTGGTCTGGCAAAACGACGATTGAAGTCAATAATGAAGGAATCCAGCCAGGCATTGGCATCCTCGATGCTGCTGATGCCTTCAAGCCGCATTTCTTTGATAAGTCGATCCTGAAGAGTCTGGTTTGCGCGCTCAACGCGACCTTTAGCTTGCGGGCTGTTGGCGCATATCAACTCGATCCCCAGTTCGGAAAGCACCCGGCCGAACTGAGTGATTCCAGTTGTGGTAGTGCCACCATTATTGACCCTGAAAATGCCGTGCTTATCGCTGTAGAACGCCAGTGGTTTGCCATGCTGTTCAAGATACGCGCGGGTGGCCATCATGTAATCAAAGGCTGATTCAGTCTCGCCGAAACGGAGGTGCATCAGGCGCCCAGTAGCATCATCAATGAAGACGAGCAGGCAGCATTTGGGGGCACGTCCTTCAAACCAGTCATGCGGGGAACCATCGATCTGAACAAGTTCTCCAAGGCAGTCACGCCGGTATCTGGGTTGATGAACACGTGGCCTGCGACGTGAGTATGGGACCCAGAGTCCATCAGCCGTCATCCATTTTCTCAGTGTTTCAACAGACACCGTGATGTTATGGCGTTCGCGCAATTTTTCTGCGGCCAGCGTTGGTCCAAAGTCGCTGTAATGATCGTGAAGTAAAGAAAGTACACGCAGCTTCAGTGACTCAGGAAGTCTGTGATTACCGGGGCGTCCTCGTCGAAGGTTTGCCAGACCTGCAGCACCAGATTCACGAAAGCGGTTCATCAAACGCTGTGTCTGACGTTCGGTCAAAGCAAGCTGATGAGCAGCGTCGCGACGGCGCATGCGCTTTTCAACAACTGACTGAATGATGTTGATCCGACTGAGTTCTTTATCTGACATGGTCACAAGCATCCTGATGTCTCCATGGCCTGAGGATTGGATCCTTTATGCCAGAAAAAGTGACATCACTAAATGGGTTAAAAGTGACATCAGAATATTGGAGTTACAATACAGGTGCGCATAACAAAGATTATGTTAAATATTAAAATAAATAACATAAAAATCAATATTTTAAGACGGTAACCAGCTACTTTCCCATTCCAGCAACCAGTCATGGAAGCTTTAGAAACAGAGTCCTCTCATGAGTTTGTGATGCCTTAAATCCATGGTGAGCATAGAAACCTTTGGCTTCTTCAGTAAGCGCATGAACCATTATCGCACGAACCCCAATGTTCTCAGCTACGCGATAACACCGTAGAACTGCATCGTGGAGTAAATCGGCGCCAACCCCTTTTCCGTGCAATGAGACATCTACCGCCAGGCGAGCGAGTATAATCACCGGTATAGGATCTGGCATGTTACGCCGAAGACTACCTGTCGCTTCCGTATGGTTAACGCTACCGGTGGCCAAAGAGTAAAAACCAGCTACTTGCTTCGTACCCGTCTTGCAAACAACGAACGTTCGGGCAGCGCCAAGAGCTTGATTTTTTAAACCTCTCTGTTTTAGCCATTCATCGAGGACTGTCTCTCCACTGACGAACTCAGCCAGCTGATGAGAGCTGGATAACGGCTCGGGCGTGGTTATACGTCCCACTGAGGTTTCCTTGCCAGTAGTTTATTAATGGCGGGCTCATCCTCGACTGGTGCATCGAGCATATCGATGAACTCTGCATACTGTTCGTCGTTAAAATTGAAAACACGGCGATCAAGGATCACATTCTCCGCAGCCTTGCAGGCCATCTCCAGGATAAAGTCGGTTCGCGATTTATGAAGGATCTCTGCAGCAGCATCGATGAGTGCTCTCTGAGACTCTTTAGCTCTTAGGTTGAGTTGAACATCTGATTTCATACACACCTCTCTTGTATAGCAATTGATATACAAGAATAACACAACACGAACGTATAGCAAATGCTATACACTTCAAAGTACCGATAATGCGTTTTATGTTAAATATCATACATTTAATGAAAAATGATGGCTGATCTTCTGCAATAGTCAGCTCATTATCGCTGCAGGCGTGGCTTCATTCTGGATAGATGGAGTCTTTTCTGGCATTAATGCCCTGAAGACGAACACGGTCGTTATCAGGCAAATGGATACCCATCATGCGAAGAATAAAGCCGCGCCACCCCCGGTTAACCTGACCGTTATAGTCATACAGGTCTGCATTTTCTTTTTTAAGCTTTGACCATTCATGCATGAGTGTTAGTGCATCGAGCTCGGTGATGTGCTTCACTTCATCGCCGATACGTACTGTGTTAATGCCTCTTCCCGTCATGATGATCCCCTCCGGCAATATCAGTTTCAGATTAACGCTGTTATGATGATGATTTAACTACACACTAAAGGCAATCTAACGTTTAATCGGTAATGACTCCAACTTACTGATAGTGTTTTATGTTCAGATAATGCCCGATGACCTTGTCATGCAGCTCCACCGATTTTGAGAACGACAGTGACTTCCGTCCCAGCCTTGCCAGATGTTGTCTCAGATTCAGGTTATGCCGCTCAATTCGCTGAGTGTAACGCTTGCTGATTACGTGCAGCTTTCCCTTCAGGCGGGATTCATACAGCGGCCAGCCATCCGTCATCCATACCACGACCTCAAAGGCCGACAGCAGGCTCAGAAGACGCTCCAGTGTGGCCAGAGTGCGTTCACCGAAGACGTGCGCCACAACCGTCCTCCGTATCCTGTCATACGCGTAAAACAGCCAGCGCTGACGTGATTTAGCCCCGACGTAGCCCCACTGTTCGTCCATTTCAGCGCAGACAATCACATCACTGCCCGGCTGTATGCGCGAGGTTACCGACTGCGGCCTGAGTTTTTTAAGTGACGTAAAATCGTGTTGAGGCCAACGCCCATAATGCGGGCGGTTGCCCGGCATCCAACACCATTCATGGCCATATCAATGATTTTCTGGTGCGTACCGGGTTGAGAAGCGGTGTAAGTGAACTACAGTTGCCATGTTTTACGGCAGTGAGAGCAGAGATAGCGCTGATGTCCGGCAGTGCTTTTGCCGTTACGCACCACCCCGTCAGTAGCTGAACAGGAGGGACAGCTGATAGAAACAGAAGCCACGGGAGCACCTCAAAAACACCATCATACACTAAATCAGTAAGTTGGCAGCATCACCGCTGGCGCGTACGCTACACTATCAACATATTGTGAATAAAAATAATTGACATAATTGTATTTAATGAAAATGTTACGCACGTGGTCATTCGGGATATGAACAAGCCAGAACCGCACTTTTCTAGCCTGTATCTCCATCGATGGCTCATCGCTTTTTTACTGGATTGTGCCCGACTGAGAAGCTGCTAACTGGGGGCCGGTCGGAATGCTGTGGCGCTCAGTGCGGGTGTGAACGGCATTTATCTCTTACGAGCCAATCTCTATGTCGCTTTACAGATAAATCCGTTGACAGCGTGTCTGACGGGGGAATGTGGCGAGGTGATGAAGCTGTTTAATCGCTGTGGCTGGCTGAACTTGAGTCTGGTGACTCCCTGCCCCACCAGTATTCGCTGATGACCAGACAGGGAGTGCCAGGAAAGGGTGATTAGTGGCGGATCTGCGCCAGGTCGTCTTCAGTCAGACCGGTCATTTTTATGACGGTATTGCGGTCAATGCCGTTCTGGAGCATGGTTCGTGCAATTTTAAGGGTGGCTTCGCGCTCGCCTTTTTCAATGCCGCGTTGTTCACCGAGCTGAATCCCCTTCTCGATGCCCTTCTGTTCAAGCTGTTGTGCGATGGTCATAAGTGCGTCTCCGTGTTGCGGCACACGCTGTGCCAGTTCGCGTACAAAGGCTTCGGCGTCGGATGTTTCGCCTGCCTGCACTATATAGTGTACCAGCGATATCACCTGCGATGAAGACAAGTATCCCGCCAGCAAGATGGGTGCCAGCCGGTCGACCAGTTCTGCCAGGTCCCGCTGGTGAATATGCTTTTGCAGTAAAGTCAGGGCGGCCATGCTGCGATGGCCAGCGATTTCATCATCCGGAATGATCGTAACGTCTACCAGCGGGAAAGCGTTGCTGTAGAGTTTGCCTGCCAGCTCGGGAGCGTCAAATTCATCCAGCCAACGAGTAGAGTACGGATACGGGCTGCGCTTACCCGTATAGAACAGCACCGGTATCACCAGTGGCAGTTTTTTATGCCCTGCCTCCAGGTGGCGCTGCATGGCGGCTACCGCATAGCGTATGAGGCGGAAAGCCATATGTTTGTCCGGCGTTGACTGGTGCTCGACCAGAACATGAATATAGCCGTCGCCGGCTGTAGTTTTCAGGCTATAGAGGACGTCGCTGAAATACTGGCGGAGATCATCCTCAACGAACGAGCCTGATTCCAGTTTCAGCGTGCTGAGATCGCAGACTGCTCGCAGCTCTGCAGGCAGGTGGATTTCCATGAAATCCCGGGCAATATCCGGTTGCGTCAGGAACTGCCTGAACGTGGCATCGTGAGGAGTGGGTGTGCTGTTTTTCTTCTTCATCTGCCCTGGCTCTGAAAAATGACCCGTAGATGTTATCACAGCCTGGAAAAAGCTAATATTGGCGGTGAACGGAATTGCCATTCCTTCAGGGGGCCGTTCCGGGGTGGTTCGGTCCCCTCCCTAAACCATCTTTACTCATCATCAATTACTGCCTTAGCAACTTTCTTCCCTCTCTCAGATATTCTAAAACCTCTTCTCTCCGTCCTTCTGCGGCAGCTGTATATAGGGGGCGTCTCAGAAAACGGAAAATAAAGCACGCTAAGCCGGTTGCAGAGGCCGTAGCGGCCTGAACTTCCCCGCGCCGATCTTGGCGCTGCTGCGCCATAGGTAATCACCGGTCAGGTTGATGTACTCCCAGCCGAGTGGCGACAGGTACTGCAATAGCGAGTCATCGACGGCATGACCATTGCCGCGCAACGCATGCGCCGCACGCTCCAGGTAGACCGTGTTCCACAGCACGATGGCCGCCGTCACTAGGTTGAGGCCGCTGGCCCGGTAGCGCTGCTGCTCGAAACTGCGGTCACGGATTTCACCAAGGCGGTTGAAGAACACGGCACGGGCCAGCGCATTGCGCGCCTCGCCCTTGTTCAGCCCGGCATGCACGCGGCGGCGTAGCTCGACGCTTTGCAGCCAGTCGAGGATGAACAGCGTGCGCTCGATGCGGCCCAACTCGCGCAGCGCGACGGCCAAGCCGTTCTGGCGCGGGTAGCTGCCGAGTTTCCTGAGCATCAGCGAGGCCGTCACCGTGCCCTGCTTGATCGAGGTGGCCAGCCGCAGGATTTCGTCCCAATGGGCGCGGACGTGCTTGATGTTGAGCGTGCCGCCGATCATCGGCTTGAGCGCGTCATAGGCGGCATCGCCCTTCGGGATGTAGAGCTTGGTGTCGCCCAGGTCGCGGATGCGCGGCGCGAAGCGGAAGCCCAAGAGGTGCATCAGGGCGAAGACGTGATCGGTGAAGCCCGCCGTGTCGGTGTAGTGCTCCTCGATCCGCAGGTCGGATTCGTGGTACAGCAGGCCGTCGAGCACGTAGGTTGAGTCGCGCAGGCCGACATTGACCACCTTGGTGTGGAATGGCGCGTATTGGTCGGAGATGTGGGTGTAGAAAGTCCGTCCTGGGCTGCTGCCATATTTTGGGTTGATGTGCCCCGTGCTCTTTGCCTTGCTAGCGGTTCGGAAATTCTGTCCGTCCGATGATGATGTGGTGCCATCGCCCCAGTGCCCGGCAAAGGGATGCCGAAACTGAGCGTTGACCAGTTCAGCCAACGCTGTCGAGTACGTTTCGTCGCGGGTATGCCAGGCTTGCAGCCAAGCGAGCTTCGCGTAGGTCGTGCCGGGGCAGGACTCGGCCATCTTGGTCAGGCCCAGGTTGATCGCGTCGGCCAGGATCGTGGTCAACAACAGGTTCTTGTCCTTGGCCAGATCGCCCGATTTCAAGTGCGTGAAGTGCCGGGTGAAGCCCGTCCACTCATCGACTTCGAGCAGCAGTTCGGTGATCTTGACGTGCGGCAGGACCATGGCTGTCTGGTCTATCAGCGCCTGCGCGGTGTCGGGCACCGCCGCATCCAGCGGCGTGATCTTCAAGCCCGACTCGGTGATGATGGCATCCGGCAGGTCGTTGGCTGCCGCCATGTGGTTGACGGTGGCAAGTTGTGCTTCCAGCAGCGTCAGCCGCTCATGCAGATATTGTTCGCAGTCGGTGGCCACGGCCAGCGGCAATTCGCTGGACTGCTTGAGGCTGGTGAACTTCTCGGGCGGTACCAGGTAGTCCTCGAAGTCCTTGAACTGGCGTGAACCCTGCACCCAGATGTCGCCCGAGCGCAGGGAGTTCTTCAACTCGGACAGCGCGCACAGTTCGTAGTAGCGCCGGTCGATGCCGGCGTCGGTCATCACCAGTTTCTGCCAGCGCGGCTTGATGAAGCCGGTCGGTGCATCGGCTGGCAGCTTGCGGGCGTTGTCGGTGTTCATGCCGCGCAGCACCTCAATGGCATCAAGCACGTTTTTGGCGGCGGGCGCGGCCCGCAGCTTGAGCACGGCAAGGAATTCCGGTGCATAGCGGCGCAGGGTGGCGTAGCTCTCGCCGATGCGATGCAGGAAATCGAAGTCATCGGGTTGCGCGAGCTTCTGCGCCTCGGTGACGCTCTCGGCAAAGGAATCCCAGGACATGACGGCCTCGATGGCGGCAAACGCATCGCGGCCTGATTGCTTGGCGTCGATCAGCGCCTGACCGATGCGCCCGTACAGACGTACCTTGGCGTTGATGGCCTTGCCTGACGCCTGGAACTGCTGCTGATGCTTATTCTTGGCAGCGTTAAACAGCTTACCCAGGATGCGGTCGTGCAGGTCGATGATTTCGTCGGTGACGGTGGCCATGCCCTCGGTGGCCAGCGCCACGAGAGTGGCGTAGCGCCGTTGCGGCTCGAATTTGGCCAGGTCGGCGGGTGTCATCTGGCCGCCCTCGCGGGCAATCTTGAGCAGGCGGTTCTGGTGAACCAGCCGCTCGATGCCGGTAGGCAGATCGAGTGCCTGCCATGCCTTGAGGCGTTCGATGTGTTCCAGCATATGCCGCGAATTTGGCTTGGCCGGAGACTGGCGCAACCAAGCCAACCAGGTCGTCTTGCCGTTGTCCCGGCGCTTGAGCAGATCGTCGAGGCGGCGGCGATGCGCGTCCGCCAGTGGTTCGGCCAAGGCGTCGTAGATGCGCCGGTTAGCACGGGTGATCGCCTCGGCACTCGCCCGCTCGACGGCGTTGAGGGCGGGCAGAATGACCGACTGCCGCCGCAGGTGCCCGATCAAGGCGCTGGCCAGCACGATGCCTTTGTCGGTTTGCATCGCCAGCTCGGTCAGCATCTGGACGGCCTGCCGGTAATGGCTCATGGTGAAGGGCCGGAAACCGAACACGGTTTGCAGCTCGCTCAGGTGCTCGCGCCGGGTCTGCTCCCGCTGGCCGTACTCGTTCCAGCTTTCGACGCCGACCTTGAGCTGGTCGGCGACCAGCTTCAACAAGGGCGGGAACGGTAGTTCATCGACGCCCAGGATGACGCCGGGAAAGCGCAGGTAACAGAGCTGCACCGCGAAGCCCAGCCGATTGGCTGGCCCGCGCCGCTGTCGGATGATCGAGAGGTCGGTATCGTTGAATGTGTAATGTCGGATCAGGTCGTCCTTGGAGTCCGGCAACGCCAGCAGGCTTTCCCGCTCGGCGGCGGACAGGATGGAACGACGTGGCATATTTACTGATCCGTTCTCAAGTATTGATACAGGGTTTCGCGACTGATTCCGAATTCACGAGCAAGCTTGGCCTTTTGCTCGCCAGCCTCGACACGTTGGCGCAGTTCGGCAATACGCTCAGACGACAGGGATTTCTTCCTGCCACGGTAAGCCCCGCGTTGCTTGGCGAGCGCAATACCCTCGCGCTGACGCTCGCGGATCAGGGCGCGCTCGAACTCGGCGAACGCGCCCATCACCGAGAGCATCAGGTTCGCCATCGGAGAGTCTTCGCCAGTAAAACTGAGGTGTTCCTTGACGAATTCGATATGCACGCCGCGTTGTGTCAGCGTTTGCACGATCCGGCGCAAATCATCGAGATTGCGCGCCAGGCGATCCATGCTATGCACCACCACGGTGTCGCCGGTGCGGGCGAAGCTTATCAGCGCTTCCAGTTGCGGACGCTTGACATCCTTGCCGGATGCCTTGTCGCTAAAAGCGCGATCAACCTTGACGCCTTCCAGTTGCCGTTCCGGGTTCTGGTCGAAGGTGCTGACCCTGATATACCCAATGCGCTGTCCAGTCATGGAATTCCCTGCAAAATGTCAGGGAAGACTCTATGACCTTCAACGAGATATGTCAATAAATTCAAAATTCAATCCTATCCTGACGCAATTTACACATGGCATCTGACATCAGGTTAGGGTATGCCTCAATCTGACGGTAGCGAGTCGCAGGCGTTCGGATCGGCATCGGTTTCGTTCCCTGTCTTGGCACGCGCTTCGAAGCGTTGATAACACTCCAACCCGCAGAAGTGCTCGACGTATTCCGCGCCTTCCGGGGTGAAGGCGGCATCGAGCGGGATTTCCTTGCAGCACACGCAGCAACTGGTGGTGGTCGAGTCACTTGCATTCATGGTGGCACCCCTCCATTGACTGACGAAGACGGCGAATGCCGCCGCCGGCATTGGCTTCGCGAACAGGAAGCCTTGTCCTGTGTCGCAGTCCGCTTGTCGCAATAGATCAAGACTCGCCGATGTTTCCACGCCTTCAGCCACCACATCCATGCCCAGCCCGTGCGCAAGCTGAATCACGGTGTGCACGATGGTTTGGTCGCGGCGGTCGTTGGCGAGCCCGGCGACAAACGATTGGTCGATCTTGAGCGTGCTGATTGGGCAGCACTTCAGATGTTGCAGACAGGAATACCCCGTCCCGAAGTCATCGGCGGCGAAGCGCACACCGATCTGCCGCAAGGCGTCCAGGGCGGGGAAGATCGCCGGATCACCAAACGCGACCGATTCGGTCAGCTCGATTTCGAGATACTCGGCGGGCAACTCGGCATCAGCCAGCACGCCCTTTACCCACCCGTCGAAGTCCGGTCCCACTTGGCTCGCCGAAACATTGACGGCCAGCCGGAACGGTCGCCATGCCAGCATTCGCCAGTCACGCATCTGGCGGCAGGCTTCGCCCAGCACCCAAGCGCCGATTTCAGGCATCAGGCCGGACGATTCGACCACGGGCAGGAACTGGCCCGGTGGCAATAGTCCAAGCGTCGGATGACGCCAGCGCAACAGGGCTTCCGCGCCGACAATCCCACCACTGCGCAGATCGACGACGGGCTGGTAGTGCAGTTCAAGCTGCCCGCGCTCGACCGCTTGGGCCAGTTCCGGCGTCGTCCATCCATCCGGCCGGAAAGCGCTCATTCTCTTTCCCTGAATGCCCGCAACGCCCGCGACAGGGACAGAAGGAACAGGCCGGTCAAACCGAGCGCCGCGATGACCCAATGCTCGCCGAGGAAAGCACCGGCGGTTGTGCCGGCCAGCACGACAGCGAGGATGGGCAGGTGGCAGGGGCAAGTCAGCACAGCCAGTCCGCCCCACAGGTAGCCGGTGATCGGTTTGTGCGTCTCGGACGGCAAGCGCTCGGGGTTGTTCATGGCAGACTCTCCGCGTGCTGTGCCGGCTCGGTCGGCAGGGTGGCCAACTGCACTTCCAGATCGGCCAACGCTTCGCGCCGACGCTCGACGAACTGACGCAGCAGGGCAAGCTGCGCGGCCGCTTCGTCGCCGTCCGCCGCATCCAGCGCCCGGCACAGCCGCGCCAGCGCGTCGAGGCCGATGCCCGCCTCGAAGGCCGCCCGCACGAAGCACAGCCGTTGCAAGGCGGCGTCATCGAACAAGCCGTAGCCGCCTGGTGTGCACGCCACCGGGCGCAGCAATCCGCGCAGCAGGTAGTCGCGCACGATATGCACGCTCACCCCGGCATCAAGAGCCAGCCGGGACACCGTGTAGGCGTTCATTGAACACCTCCTTTTTCTCACCCGGCGCAGCAGGAAAGCTGCTTCACATCCTTGTTGAAGGTCTGCGCCGCGAGCTTCAACCCCTCGACCATCGTCAGGTAGGGGAACAACTGGTCGGCCAGTTCCTGCACCGTCATGCGGTTGCGAATGGCCAGAGCCGCCGTCTGGATCAGTTCACCCGCTTCCGGCGCGACCGCCTGTACGCCGATCAGCCGATGGCTGCCTTCCTCGATAACCAACTTGATGAAGCCGCGTGTGTCGAAGTTGGCGAGCGCACGCGGCACGTTGTCCAAGGTCAAGGTGCGGCTGTCGGTCTCGATCCCGTCGTGGTGGGCTTCCGCCTCGCTGTAGCCCACGGTCGCCACTTGCGGATCGGTGAACACCACGGCCGGCATTGCGGTCAGGTCGAGCGCCGCATCGCCGCCGGTCATGTTGATCGCGGCACGGGTGCCGGCCGCTGCCGCCACATAGACGAACTGCGGCTGGTCGGTGCAGTCGCCGGCCGCGTAGATGTTCGGGTTGCTCGTGCGCATGCCTTGGTCGATGACGATGGCACCTTGCGCATTGACAGTGACCCCCGCTGCGTCCAGCGCGAGGCTGCGCGTGTTCGGTGTCCGACCGGTGGCAACCAGCAGTTTGTCGGCGCGCAATTCACCGTGCGTGGTGGTCAGCACGAATTCACCGTCCATATGGGCGACCTGGCTGGCTTGCGTGTGCTCCAGCACCTCGATGCCCTCGGCACGGAAAGCGGCTGTCACCGCCTCGCCGATGGCCGGGTCTTCACGGAAGAACAAGGTATTGCGCGCCAGGACCGTGACCTTGCTGCCCAGCCGGGCAAAGGCTTGCGCCAGCTCCAGCGCCACCACCGACGAGCCGATTACGGCAAGGCGTTCGGGAATGGTGTCGCTCGCCAGGGCCTCGGTGGAAGTCCAGTAGGGTGACTCTTTCAAGCCCGGAATCGGCGGGACCGCCGGGCTGGCACCCGTGGCGACCAGGCAGCGGTCGAACATCACGACGCGCTCGCCACCCTCGTTCAAACGGACGGTAAGGCTCTGGTCGTCCTTGAAGCGCGCCTCACCGTGCACAACGGTGATGGCCGGATTACCGCCCAGGATGCCTTCGTACTTGGCGTGCCGCAGTTCGTCGACGCGGGCCTGCTGCTGGGCCAGCAGCTTACTGCGGTCAATCGTAGGCACAGTTGCCGCAATACCGCCATCGAACGGGCTTTCCCGGCGCAGATGGGCGATGTGGGCGGCGCGGATCATGATCTTGGACGGCACACAGCCGACATTGACGCAGGTGCCGCCGATGGTGCCGCGCTCGATCAGCGTGACCTGCGCGCCTTGCTCGACGGCCTTCAGCGCCGCCGCCATCGCGGCTCCACCGCTGCCAATGACCGCTACCTGCACCGGGGGCTCGTTGCCACTGTGCTTTTCGGCGGCGGCCATCCATCCCCGCACCTTGTCGAGCAGTCCGACGCGGTTGTCCGCCAGTGGCGCATCGGCTAGCGTTGCCTTGTAGCCCAGTCCGGCCACGGCGGCAGTCAGCGCGTCCGGCGATGTGCCCGGCACGATGGCGAGTTGCGCTGTGCCCTTCGGATAGGACACCAGCGCCGACTGCACGCCTGGCACTTTTTCCAGCGCTTCCTTGACGTGCGCCGCGCACGAGTCGCAAGTCATGCCGGTGATTTTTAGATGGGTCATGCAACAGATCCTTTATCGTTTGTGGCGCCAGACAATGACGTCCGTTGTGCTGCGGTGCCGTTTTCAGTGACTCACTGCTTGACGCTGGACGGATAGCCCGCGTCTGCGGTTGCCTTGGTCAGCTTCTGCACGCTGGTCTTGGCATCGTCGAAGGTGACGACCGCTTGGCGTGTCTCGAAAGTCACGTCAACTTTGCTGACGCCTTCGACCTTGGAAATCGCCTTCTTGACAGTGATCGGGCAGGCGGAGCAGGTCATGCCCGGTACGGACAGCGTGACGGTCTGGGTGGCGGCCCAGACGGGGGCAACAACGGCGGCGAGGGCGAGGGAGGCAAACAGTTTCTTCATGGTGAACTCCGATCAGTAGAAAAATGGCATGACGTAGGGAAATCCGAGCGCGACCAGAACCAGCGCGGCCACGATCCAGAAAATGAGCTTGTAAGTAGCTCGCACTTGGGGAATCGCGCAGACCTCACCCGGTTTGCAGGCCGCTGCCTGCCGGTAGATGCGCCGCCAGGCGAAGAACAACGCCACCAGCGCCACGCCGATAAAGATGGGGCGATAGGGTTCCAACACCGCCAAGTTGCCGATCCAAGCGCCGCTGAACCCCAAGGCGATCAGAACCAACGGCCCGAGGCAGCAAGCCGAGGCGAGGATGGCGGCAAGCCCTCCAGTGAAGAGCGCGCCGCGCCCGGTTTTTGGTTCAGACATGCGCTTGTCCTTTCGAATTGAAATTGGATAGCGTAACCTTACTTCCGTACTCATGTACGGAGTCAAGCGATATGGAAAACAATTTGGAGAACCTGACCATTGGCGTTTTCGCCAAGGCGGCCGGGGTCAATGTGGAGACCATCCGTTTCTATCAGCGCAAGGGCTTGTTGCTGGAGCCTGACAAGCCCTATGGCAGCATCCGCCGCTATGGCGAGGCGGATGTAACGCGGGTGCGCTTCGTGAAATCAGCCCAGCGGCTGGGCTTCAGCCTGGATGAGATCGCCGAGCTGCTGCGGCTGGAGGATGGCACCCATTGCGAGGAAGCCAGCAGTCTGGCCGAGCACAAGCTCAAGGACGTGCGCGAGAAAATGGCTGACCTGGCGCGCATGGAGGCCGTGCTGTCTGAGTTGGTGTGCGCCTGCCATGCGCGAAGGGGGAACGTTTCCTGCCCGCTGATCGCGTCACTACAGGGTGGAGCAAGCTTGGCAGGTTCGGCTATGCCTTAGCGTGCTTTATTTTCCGTTTTCTGAGGCGACCCCAAGATGATCTCCGGCAGTATTTCAGCGACGTCCTCTACAGCCTGAAAACCACTGCCGGCGACGGATATATTCATGTCCTGGTCGAGCACCAGTCAACGCCGGACAAACATATGGCTTTCCGCCTGATACGCTATGCGGTGGCCGCCATGCAGAGACACCTGGAGGCAGGGCATAAAAAGTTACCACTGGTGATACCGGTGCTGTTCTATACGGGTAAGCGCAGCCCTTATCCGTACTCCACCCACTGGCTGGATGAATTTGACGATCCGGCGCTGGCTGGCAAACTCTACAGCAGCGCTTTCCCGCTGGTTGACGTTACCGTCATTCCTGATGAGGAAATCGCTGGCCACCGCAGCATGGCCGCTCTGACCCTGCTGCAGAAACACATTCATCAGCGGGACCTGGCAGAACTGGTTGACCGGCTGGTGCCCATTTTGCTGGCCGGATATCTGTCTTCATCGCTGGTAATATCGCTGGTACACTATATAGTGCAGGCAGGCGAAACATCCGACGCCGAAGCCTTTGTACGCGAACTGGCACAGCGTGTGCCGCAACACGGAGACGCACTTATGACCATCGCACAGCAGCTTGAACAGAAGGGCATCGAGAAGGGCATTCAGCTCGGTGAACAGCGCGGTATTGAAAAAGGCCGTTCAGAAGGGGAACGCCAGGCTACATTGAAAATAGCACGTACCATGCTGCAGAACGGCATCGACCGCAATACCGTCATAAAAATGACCGGTCTGACTGAACACGACCTAGCGCAAATCCGCCACTAATCATCCTTTTCTTATCCTCCCTGTCTGGCCATCAGCGTAAACTGGTGGGGCAGGGAGGCGTCATGCGCTGACACCGCCTGCCAGCCACATCGGTTAAGCAGCTTGATCACGCCTGCAACATTCCCCGTCAGCTGGGCCATCAGTGGGTTAACCTGATGACCATCATCATCAAAAGCGACATCAAGATTAGACCGGGAGAGATAAACGCTGTTTACTCCAGCGTTCAGTGCAACGGCATACCGGCCGGACCATTCCCGATCGCTTAGCAGGTGGTAGTTCCAGCGCATGTCTTTTACGGTTTCCAGGGCATATGTCAGCCGGAATAGATCGTTCTGCCCAGACAGCTCGCCGATGCAGGAGCACCAGAGGTAATTCAGTTTGCTGGACAGCTTCGCACCGACACCCAACTGGCGCCCCTGTTTCAGAAGCCACTCGATGTCGGGAGCGACATCACGCGAAAAACGACGTTGCTTCAGCGCAGTCGCCAGCCAGCGGGTGAGAAAGAGGTTTTCCTGTGCCGGTGACAGCACATTGCCGTTTTGTCTGGCCAGCGCAAGCGCCACCAGGGCACACCATGCCAGATGGCCCGATTTTTCTGTCAGCGTCACTCAGCTCCCTTATCCTTATATTCAGCCTGCAAAATGCTGGCGGTTTCCTGTTAACGTTCATGCTGAGTGTAGTTTAAGCGAAACAGTGGCGGAGTTGCATCCGGAAACACCTGCACCTGCATCCGCACAACAGATGGCCCGGCAATGATACATTTCTGCATAATGGTAAAACCAACCCAAGCACAGCCATCACCGAAAACCCCTCGTCGGTTCAGAACTGGCTTCTGAACCGACGAGGGGTTGGACAAGCCCGTCGGGCGCGGCAGGCCGTTATCAGGACTCATAGAGCGCCTTTCAGCATAGCCACCGCCTCGGTCTCCGGCATCTGAAATTGCACCCGGTGGCGCGCCGCGACATCAAGCGCAAACACCTTCGTATACACCTCTGTCGAGCTGACCGACTTGTGTCCCATTAAACTCTGCAGCACCTTCAGCGGGATACCAGCGTACAGCATATGCATGGCGTAGGAATGGCGGAACGTATGCGGGGTCACCGGCACCGAGAACGTTACTCCGTCGGCAGCAGCAGCATCAACGGCTTCGCCGATCCAGGTTCGCACGGTCCGGTCGGTGATGTCCCAGATGCGGGCCTTCTCGGTTCTGCCGGTGCGTTTATTGCGTCGCTCAAGCGGTATCTTCAGCGTAGCCACCATCATCTGCAGCTGGCTGATGTACTGGCTGTCTGAAAGCGGAACCAGGCGATGCGCCTGGATGCCGGCTGGCGCGCGGCCTGCCGTTCTGGCCGCTTTCTCGGCCCGTTGTTTGAGGGTAGCCAGCTGCACAAACGGCCAGGGCGGCGCCAGGGAAAAATCGCTTCGGGTCAGAGCCAGCGCCTCATTAATACGCGCGCCGGTATTCCAGAGCGTCGCCAGCAGCATCTTACGGTGCAGATCCGGGACATAATGGAGCAGGGCGCTGATCTCCGGTGCCAGCAGGTATTTCGGGAGCTCATCCTGGACAATCGCCATCTGGCGCAGGGCCAGCGCCGCCGGGTAATCGATGGCCACCGGTAGCTGCGCCGTGGACAATACAGAGACGCCGGGCAGGGCCGGAAGCATGGGATTACTCATTATGTTCAGCCGCACGCGCATCAGCAACATCCTGAGTCCGGGCTTCCGCCACGTCCTTCAGTACCAGTGACCAGCCGCCTTTAAACCATCCCCCCGGATCTTCGCCACTGAGTACCTGCTGCAGCCAGCAGGAAGGGGAACGACGCTTTGCTTCACGGAACCAGACCGGATGGTGCTGTCCCATCACGGACCAGAAATCAAAATCCGGCTCCGGGGGGGAGAACACATACGTATTCATGACTAGATTTCCGCAGTGTTGTCTGAGGAACAACAAAAATTCTTTCAGGTTTCCGTACCCCCCCGACCCCATACCGGCACCGAGGAAAAACGCCTCTGTGACCACTCCGGCAGTGATACGACCGTTCTGCTCATGCTGGCGCAGGACCATCAGGGTGCCATCATGGCGCCCACCATCGATGCGGATGAATTCAAAGACATACCGTTCATCATCGTCCGGGAAGAAAAATCCCTCCCAGCTGACACCGGAATACGTCCCCAGTATCACCAGCGGGAACATCATCCCGTCACCGGTGGTCAGCCAGTCTGCACTGGTGCCGAACCGGCTTTCAATCCGTTCAGCCAGAGCAAGGGTTAACTCGCCGGCGCCATCGATACAGTCCAGGAGCAGTCCCGGGGATACATTTAACCAGTGTGCTATCCGTACCTGGTCGGCGATGCGTGTCGGCCCGACATGCCCTGAACCGGGGAAAAAACCGTCAGCGGACAGGCGATCAAACAGGGCTCGCAGACGCCCGCCACATTCCTTCTGCCACTGTTGCCGGCTGGAGAGGATTGCGGGTGAGATGGTCCCGACAGGATACTGTCTGGCCAGCGCCAGGCGGATCTCCCCTTCGAGGGAACGTTCATTTTTCATTGCTGACTGCTCAATGCGTGCAAACAGCGCATCATCCACATTTCTGGCCTGGATCTTCGCCATGACTTCCTCCTTATACAAAATGTATTCAGTGGCGGTAAAAATATGCAGGAGCGAACATGAGGCTTTATTTACCATTAATGAATAATATGTATACATTATGATTCTTTTTGCATACAAGTAAAGAAAAGTGCATTTGATAAGCAATAAAACAGTCACGTCGTTAAATTACCGGACGGCGGTTATCGGATGATCCGATTTTCCTGAATATAAGAGGTTTCCGGAAGTGTACCACGGTCACTGAATAAGCGAAGCGGTCTTTTCTGTCACTATATGCCGGGTCACGGGAAAGAGTTAAACACTATATATAGAAGAAAAGGCAGCTGCTGACGTGGCACATGTTGTGTTTCTCTGCCGCCACGCCCCGGTAGTGTTCTGAAAGATCCGGAACAACCAGAAATCGGATCTGCGGAGAAGATAAGAAAGATTATTGCCGGACAGTCACAAAAAACGACAGATTGTTGTAATTAGTAGATTATTGCTTGTCGTGGCATAAAAATTGGTATTTTTTGATTTACTGGCAATTAAACAGCGACCCGTTACAGGGTCGCCAGATTTCGGTTCAGATATGTTCAAAACGAGCCACAAGAGGACCTGTAACCTGCATGTCCATTTCCCACAGCGTTTTCATCACTCCCTCTAGAGGATCATCGCTGCTGCGGTAGAATGTATTGAAAAGAGTGCCATCAGGATACCTGAACAGTTTGAGCTCACCAAATGATTCACTACTGATGAGGAGTGAATAATCCAGCCTGCGGTTATGCACCTGGTAAATCTGACAATTATTGATCCTGAACGGCAGGGAATTGACGCCTCTGGCAGACACATCAACATGTATGTCTAAGGCGGCATGTCTTTCTCGCTGATATATTAACTCCCTAAGCTCCTCACTGAAGCGGGTTCCATATATCACAAGAATATAATTATTCTGATCTGCTGAGGCTTTAGCAACTTTTTTAATTATGTCTTCAAGGCTGTTAATCTTCATGACTAATCTGGCTTGTGATCTCCCCAGCAAATAATGCAGCCCGTGAAGAATATTTCTCTTCACTTCTGATACAGATGGGAAGTTACCATAAATATTATGATTAAGGCCTTTAGCTACGTAATCTTTTGTAACTCCGACAGGAATATACCTCATTTTCCAGTTATGATGATACTTTGAATCTTCTGTAAATCTGAAATGTGTTAATAGAATATCCTCATGCAAAGCACCTGGGAACTCCTCCGTAAGACGGATATCTGTATTCCTGAGACGCTCTGTGTCAACTTCAGCGGCAATAATATCTGCTGCAATACTGCGATTGAATACTTCAATGTATTTATCCACTATATCATTAAATAAAATAACATTCGCGGCATAATCCTCCTCTGGAATAATATAACCTGAATATGGAACAAGGGGGTCTCGCTTCATTCCTTTCAGAATGGTGACTGCTCTGGATTTGCTGAAATAAGAAAACAACCCTCCAGCCAGGGCCTCATTAACCCGCTGCGTAACCTGTTCTCCAGGTCTGGCAAGTTTTATAGCCAGTAAAGAAAACGCCCCGTAGAGGCTCCCTAAATCGTCTCTTACTCCAGTGTAAGTCCGCCCGGGAATGAGACGCTTGTCATTGAATGAGTTCATCGCCTCAATTGTTTCTGATAAACCGCTGTACCAGCTCGCATCTGTATGATGATTGCAATGTTCAATTCTTAATATCATATCAATGATATCGACAGCGTTTCTGAACTCCGGAGTTAATGTGTCATAAGTATCTCTCTCTTCGAATAATTTCGAGGTAATAAGGTGATTTACAAGGTCGGCTATATCTATGTTTTGTTGTGGTTCAAAATGCGCGATAAGATAACCTGAGATCAGCAAGCGCATATCAGACAACGCATTTGCAAACATGATGGACAGTGCAGCCTTCTCTTTATACAAATTGCCCCTGAGTAAGGTTTTCCATTGTGAGTTTGTCTCCTCCAGAGACAGATAATCCGGGGTCAGAAAGAAACTGTGCCAGCGATACTCCTCCTCCCAGTGCCGTGTAAATCGGCTCTGACTGTGCCAGAGACAGAGAACATCATGAGCATATTTCGTGGACGACGTATTATCAGCAACCAATGGCGGGATAAGCAGACAAACGGTGTTATGCAGGTGGTACATCAGGCGGCCGGCAAAATCTTTACTTTCGGATTTGCCAATGATTAATCCCATACTCCAGCCTTCCCACAGACCTATAAAGCTGCGAATAAGTTCCTGGTGCGTCTGCTCCTGACTGGCCGAAAGGGAGACTCCGAGGCCGGCTTTCCATTCGTTAAGTACATGCCATACTCTAAAGAGCGACAATGTAAATTGTTTGAAGTCTGTAAAACTGGTGCTGTCAGATTTTTTGTAAACCTGCAATGGAATATACATGGCTTCATGAAAATATTCGCCTGACGTTTCGGTTGATTTTACCGTTTCACGAATAAATTTTCTCAAGTCATAGTGGAATGAATCACTGAATGAAGGACCGAATCCAGATTCTTTTACTTCATCAAGAAGGTTTCCTCCATCCTCATGGGCAAAGCTTCGTTTAATAGAGGTGTAGGTATCTGTTAACCGGTTAACTCCAGTTCTGAAAACACCAATATTTTTGTCGTTGAGTGCATCGTATGCTTCACCAAAAAAATCAAAGGTTATATCATCCAGGCTCCTGCTTTTCTCTGGCTGGCCTGTCACAATACAACGCTTGTATAAACTGCACCAGAGAGTTGAAAGGGGCTTGATACCTGTCGAGGATAATATCGTCAATTCACCAGGTTGGTCACCAAACGATGGTAAAATGATTATCTTTGCATCCTTCCCGCCAACAGTTTTTAGCCTTTTAAGAAGAAACAAAAGTGGTCTGATATGTATATCTAAAACAACATCATTCTTGTTTACATCGCATTGAATGTGCTCCATTTCTTCCTTACCTGATACAGAGTAAGGAAGTATTTTGATTTCACCAAGATAGTTCTCACCGATATGATAACCAGGATAGCGTATCCAGGCCTGAGCATATGCTTTGTAAATGTAGCCATTCACTATCTGTGCCAGAAAATATTTATTCATCAGACGATCGCGCTTATCTTCATCCAACACGTTCAGACTGGTGATGAAGAACCAGATAGATAAAACGATATTGAACAACATCCATAGAAACGCAGTGGCGGCGAAAGCGGTATTGAGATATTTATCTCCTAAGGAGGAAGTCATACCACTGAGCAGAATAAAAGCCGCAAGCGATAAACCACTCAGCCCGGAAAACATATACCCTGAATACAGTTGATAAGCAGACTGAATATGGATCCTGGCAGACTTTTTCTGAAACAGAACGCTGATCAAGCCAACAACCAACGGAAATACAATCCCTATAATAGTCAGCTGGCTGCCCAGTAAATTTGACATCCATCCAGGAAGTTCGGTTATTTTTTCAAAATGCTGGAGCGCAAACGGATGTAAAACAGGACGTAAACATATAACCACTCCGAGAGCGACAGCAGCAATAGCCCAGAGAAAAAGCATAGCCCGAATGTAATGGGTGGACGAGGCAACAAGTATCCGTTCCACCAGGTTCCAACTGAGGTTTTTGCGGTCCCGATTGGATTTCAGACGCCGGTGTAGCTCGGTCCGGACCTGCCATGAGACACTTTTGAGAAATTTACCAAGCATAGATGCCCTGAATTATCCGTAAAAATTCTATGAATAATAAGTGGTAAGCAACTTTTTTTCTCTGGAAAAATGTTGCTCGATTCCCACTTATCCCAGATACGTCCTCCAGTCCTCCGGGTTTACCTTTTTTCGGATCTCAGAAGTGGAGAAGAGGAATTATTGCAGCATGGACACAAAAAACGAGTAATTGTTGCGATGAGTGGACTATTGCACCATGAGCAAATATAAATGACTTTATGCGTCCTGCGGTTAAATATATTGTTCATGCCGTCCGGCTGAACCCCGGGTCAGGGGATCAGCCGGGAAGGAGAACGTCACGGTTCTGTTTTCCGCGACAGGGTCTTTCTTTTTTTCTTCAGGTACATCACTTCGTCACATTTACCGATCATCTCCGCCAGTGTCGTATAATGGTCTGCGTTATTGATCAGTTCGCCAAAGGAATAATTGATGTTGTAGGGCTTGCCCGAGGTGTCATTGTAATGATCGAGACTGGCACTCAGCGCGTGCAGATAAGACTGAGTGTTACCGTTTCGCCGGATCAGGGCGGCAAACTCATCCCCGCCGAGGCGGCCTGCTATTTCACCCGGTTCAAGGTGCTGATGTAAAAAGCCGGCAAAGATCTTCAGCACCTCGTCACCTTCCGCGTGTCCCCAGAGATCGTTAACCGGTTTGAACCTGTCCAGATCGAAATAGATGAGGCTGAACGACGCATCCTGCCGGTTCATTGCGCGGAAGAGTTTTTCGCCGGCGCGGTAAAACCCGCGCCGGTTGGGAATGCCCGTCAGGCTGTCCGTCATGGCCATGCTGATGGCCTCGAATTCGTCCTCCACGATACAGGCCAGGTCCCGGAGGGACGCAATGTCCTCATCCGTGAAGGCGCGGGGAACGGTGTGGATCAGGCACAGCGTGCCGGCCACCGTGCCGTCCGGCAGGCTCACCGGCTGGCCGGCGTAGAACCGGATGTGTGGCTCACCGGTAACCAGGGGATTATCGTGAAATCGCGCATCGGCAGCCGCATCGTGAATGATAAAAGGCCCTTCCTGCAGAATGGCGTGCCCGCAGAACGAAATATCACGTGGAGTTTCGCGCACGCCGACGCCCTGGCAGGCGAGGAGCCACTGGCGCTCGCGATCCAGCAGGCTTATCAGGGCCACCGGGACCTGAAAGGCTTTGCGGGCCAGCCGCGTCAGGCGTTCAAAACGCTCATCGTCACGGGTATCAAGAAGGCCGGTAATATACAGGGACTTCAGCCTCTGTTCTTCATTCTCCGGTATACCGGGTGCCTGCATGTAATCTCCTGGTATGTACAAAGTATATATGCAGATGAAAAGGTGTTTGGATCTGACTGAGTGTAATTATAGTTCACGACTTATCTGCCAGCGGCTGAACTTCAGGTACAGGAATTCACGTTTATCACTCGTACTAGACTCTCCGGAGGACCAGGGGAATGACCGGGTCTGTTACGGTGAGGGAATCTGTAAACCTCAGGATTTTTGCCGGGAAAGTACGTACAACTGCTATCTTGATTAGTAAATGTTAAAATTTGTAGGTATCCACCCGTTAAACAAAATGATTAATATTTAAAAATACTCGTTGAACACCCGTGCCGTAATAATGAAGTACATTAAAAACGTTATCCGGTCATGTGAAGCTGAGACCGTCTCTTCGTCATGTAAAATGCCGTACTTTCTTTGTCGTGAAGAATGACCGGGTTAAGTCCATAAGGTTGAGAGGAAGTCTGCTGATGTGATACGCTCAAGGCGAGATTTATCTCAGTGAGAACTCACGGCAACAAAAAGTTTTTGGACAACAAAACACAAAGTTGTTTTGGACTGTAGGAGTCCAAGAGACAATGACATTACATACAACGCCGTGTAACGGATTTTACATTATTACAAAGCCTGTGTTACAAGAGAGTTATGGACATGATTGAAAAAATATGTGAAGTAATTGATGGTGAATACGTCTGTGATATAGATATTAGCATTGAAGAATGGAAGATTTTATTAAGGGATAAAAAAGTTTTTGATGACAAAAGTATTGCAGCGTTAAAAAAATGGTTCATTGAGCCAGACCATTCCTGTACATGTTTCGATATCGGCAAGAAGTACGACCTGCACAGTATGAGTGCTAATGGTGTAATCAATGGGTTGGGTGGAAGAGTTCAGAAGCAGCTTGGCCGATTCGAGGTTAAAGGAGTCGGAAAGATTGCTTCCGGGACAAAATTCATTACAGTCATGAAAAGTAGAGAAATTAAAGGAAACCCAAAGCGAAATTTATGGACTATCCGTGAAGAACTTGTTCAGGCAATAAAAGAACTAGATTTTTTTAGTACGAACGAAAGCTCAAGCATTGATTTTTACTCAGATAATGATTTGATCACTGCTCTAGAAGAAAGTAATCACTTTGACGTTACTCAGACATTTGAGTATAGCGAAAAAGCGAAACCTAAGAAAGCTGCAATAGAAGTCAAAAATGGACTCTCATACCCAAGAAGTAAATCTGTTTCAAAAAATGCGCTTAACAAAGCTGATTATAAATGTGAAATTAATTGCGACCATCCAACGTTCAGAAGGCGAAACTCTCCTCTAAATTACACAGAACCTCATCACATTGTCCCGATGTCAAAGCAAGACTATTTTGAGAATTCACTGGATGTGGAAGAGAATATCATATCACTATGTTGCAACTGCCATAAACAAATTCATCTTGGCAAGGGGTTTGAAGATATGTTGAGGAAAATATATGCCGAGCGGAAAGATGTATTAAAAAAAGCGGGAATCGAGATATTATTAGAGGATTTGATTCTTTTTTACAAGATGGAAGGTAATTGATCTTCGAGAAGATGCATGCTTATTTTTATTTTTTTAGCAATGAATGTGAAATACTGCCTGGCTATCAATCCTGTCATGTGGTTCAGATTTATGGGGGAGGATTTTAATATTTTACCAGCATGGCATGTCGATCAATCGGTTAAGTATAGCGCCAGGTAACCAGACGGATTTTCCCTCTCAGGCGGGAGTCGTTATCCATCGTCCAGTACCTGATTAAAAGTAGGAGTAATTACAAGAAAATTAAATTGTATGACTATTATTTCCGTTCAGAAAAGAAAGTTACATTAAAAACCCGAAATTATTAGGGTTATTAATTAGTTAAGTGCTATATATTTTCGTGTCCGGGGGTACCCTAAGAGGGGGCGCAAGACAACACTCCAGTGTTCATTATTTATGACTGTCAAGCCATTTATTCATCTGCTCAATTTCACCTTTTTGAGCTTTAATGATGTCCTGCGCAAGCTTTCTCATTTCGGGATCTTTTCCGTATTTGAGCTCGGTCTCAGCCATTGCGATTGCCCCTTCATGGTGTGCGATCATACCTTTTGCAAAGGCCTTATCGGGATTGGATTCATTAACGGCGGCCATCATTTTTTCATGCCAGCCATATATTCCTGTGATGATGCCGATGAGTGCATATCTGACATTTTCATTTCCGAATGTTCAGCAGAAATGGCTGGCAGGGATAACATTAATATTACAAAAAGGGTGTTTTTGATTTTCATATAATAATTCCTTTCAGACAGGTACCGGTTAAGTGTAGCTGAGTCAGACAAAAAAGCCCCCTGACGGGGGGCAAAAATGTAGCAACGTTGTTTCAGGAAAATCTATCAGGGAAAAGGTAACAGCACGGATACTACCGTCGCATTCAGCCTGCATTGATCATGCGGCGGTGCGCTTCGGCCATGGCCTGATGTGGGCCGGATTGCCCGTTATTCATGAATTCATGGGCAACCGCTGCTCTTTCATGCTCATTCATCGCCGCGTAAGACGTTGACGGGACGGTCGTGGATACCGTGTTATTTCCCATCATCTTCTGATGACTTTCCACCATTTTCTGGTGCGCATCCGCCGAGCCGTTCGTCATGGTTTCATGAGCAATAATGGCCTGTTCATGCTGGTCCATACCGGTCATACGAGGAGCAGTCCCCTGGATCCCGACAGGAGCCGCAGCAGACTGCATCTGGTGAGCAGGAGCCTGTGCATTGTTGACGCGATCATGGATATTCACGGTTTCAGTGGCCCAGGCCGATGAAATTAAACCAAAGCCCAGCAAAGATGCTAATACGATATTTTTCATGATAACTCTCCATTTCTGAATTAGTGATGTCCGGGGAAGTACAACCGGTGTTTTCAGTTCCATAACTGAAACAAGTTCGGCAGCGTTTATTTCTCCGGAAGAGGGCTGGATATTCATTTCCTGGCGTACTCTGACGCCGGGTATTGATGAAGCAATCCAGCCTTCCTGATAAGTTGCACTAATTATATCGAATGGCTTCTGTTTGCTGCATGACAGGCTAATGACATCTTTGTCATTTACATCTTTATTTTCAGCATTGGGTTTCCGGGATCATTTTCTCCAGTCTGGGCACGGATAAGATAAAACGCGTGGAGCGTACGTCTGATTCCACCTGCACTCTTCCGTGATGTGCTTCCACGATTGACTTCACAATCGCAAGGCCGATGCCGCTGCCTTCTCCTTTTCGTTGTCTGGATGGATCCACCCGATAAAAACGGTCAAACAGCCTTGATAAATGTTCTTCAGGGATCGGTTTCCCCGGATTTTCAATCACAAGGTCAAAAAAGCTCTCCTGCTCTCTTATTGAGACGGTGATTGCCTGTCCCTCCGGGGTATAACGCAGGGCATTGGATAACAGATTATTGATCGCCCTTCTGAACATTTGTGGATCTCCCTCAACCAGGCAGGGCATCCCGTCAAATTTGAGCATAATATTGCGTTCTTCGGCCCAGGCTTCGAAAAACTCGAAGACTTTCATGACTTCCGCTCTGAGGTCAAACATGACCCTGTCAGGTATCAGCTGATTATTGTCTGCCTGCGCCAGGAACAGCATGTCGCTGACCATTTTGGTCATCCGGTTATACTCTTCCAGGCTGGAGTAGAGGACATCCTCAAGTTCCTTCTGGGTTCGATCCTGACTCAGCGCGATTTCAGTCTGTGTCACCAGATTGGTGATGGGCGTTCTGATCTCGTGCGCGATATCGGCAGAGAAATTGGCCTGGCGGGTAAAAACATCCTCAATCTTTCCAATCATATGATTGAACGAGATAACCAGCTGCTCCAGCTCAATGGGAACGCGTGTCGGTTCCAGCCGCGCATCAAGATTCTCGGAGGTGATGTTTTTAATGGCATTGCTGACATTACGAAGGGGCAGGTGCCCCTGACGGACAGCAATGCGAATGATCAGAACAATCAGCAGGCTTATCACGACGGCAATCGCAATCAGATTTTTTTTCAGCGCATCGAGGTAATGGAGATGGAAATTAATGGAGAGGCCAGTCAGCATGACATAGTTCTGCTGTTTGCCCTGAAATGTCGCCTGGCCAGAGGAGGAGATAATCCGGTACGTTTCCATCTTCATTCCGGACCCGGTATCCATCGGTCCCGCAGGATCCTCCACCGTCCAGAGAAAGACATCCCGTGCGCGGCTGTGCTCGCTAAAATCGGCTGAATTCACGGCCGGGCGTAGTGCTGCCCCCTGCGCAGAGCTGTACAGCACCTCACCCCGGGGATTGAGGAGCAAAAGGGCAACGTTGCGGTAGCTGGCGATCGATTCCTTTATTTTGCTTACTTTTTTTTCATCCGGATCTGCCGGGGACTGGAGTATACGGCTCAGTGTGGTGCTGATTTGTTGCAGATCGCTGACATCCTGCTCGGCAAAATGCTTTTCAACAGAATGCAGCATAAACCAGGTGAAGGCGATAAACGCCAGTATTGTGGACAGGCTGATAAAAAAGGTCAGCCGCAGAGCGAGTGAGAAAGGTCGTCTGGACGGTTTGCTATGCATCCGGGATCTCCAGCATGTAGCCCACGCCCCGCACTGTCTGGATCAGTTTTGTCCCGTAATCGTTGTCTATTTTAGCGCGGAGTCGCTTTACTGCGACATCAATCGCGTTAGTGTCGCTGTCAAAATTCATGTCCCAGACCTGAGAGGCAATCAGGGAGCGGGGAAGAACTTCTCCCTGATGGCGAATGAAGAATTCCAGCAAGCTGAACTCTTTACTGGTGAGCACAATGCGGTTCCCGGCGCGGCTGACTTTTCTGGATACGAGATCAACCGAGAGGTCAGCCACTTTAAGCTGGCTTTCCGTGATCATCGTGTTTCCCCGCCTGAGGAGGGTTCTTACCCGGGCGAGCAGTTCAGCAAACGCAAAGGGCTTCACCAGATAATCGTCCGCACCCAGCTCAAGTCCTTTGACCCTGTGTTCAATCGTGCCAAGGGCCGTCAGCAGTAATACCGGCATCCCCTTTCCGGCACTGCGCAGCATACGGATGATATCCCAGCCGTTTACATCAGGCAGCATGATATCCAGGATGACTAAATCATACTCGGCTGTCATGGCAAGATGATATCCGGTCAGACCATTATCAGCGTGATCCACGACGAACCCCGCCTCTGTCAGCCCCTTGCTGAGATATTCACCTGTTTTAATTTCGTCTTCAACGATTAATATTTTCATCATGCTCCCCGGCTGGCTGCTAATGTCATTTTATTGCGCCCACGATCGTTATCAACGGATTACAGCAAAAATGACAACATTGTCATTATCCTGTCACCCGGCAAACAGAGAGCGTTCGGTAAAGTATCCCTATCAATACTCTGGACTTCGTTTGAACCATTTACCAGGTCTGCCTGTACGAGAAGCGTTATGTTCAAATTAAAATTACTCAGCATCAGTACCATATTCATCCTGGCTGGTTGTGTTTCTCTGGCACCTGAATATCAGCGTCCGCCAGCTCCGGTTCCCCAGCAGTTTTCATTGTCTAAAAACAGTCTGACGCCTGCGGTAAACAGCTATCAGGATACGGGCTGGCGAAACTTTTTTGTCGATCCCCAGGTCAGCAGGCTGATCGGTGAAGCCCTGAATAATAACCGTGATTTGAGAATGGCTGCCCTGAAGGTTGAAGAGGCCCGGGCCCAGTTCAACGTCACGGATGCAGATCGTTATCCCCAACTGAATGCCTCATCCGGGATCACATACAACGGTGGTCTGAAAGGTGACAAGCCGACCACACAGGAGTACGACGCGGGTCTGGAGCTCAGCTATGAGCTCGATTTTTTTGGCAAACTTAAGAACATGAGTGAGGCTGATCGCCAGAACTACTTTGCCAGCGAAGAAGCCCGTCGTGCCGTACACATCCTGCTGGTCTCCAACGTTTCACAGAGCTATTTCAGCCAGCAACTGGCGTACGAACAACTCCGTATTGCGCGGGAAACGCTGAAAAATTATGAACAGTCCTATGCTTTCGTTGAGCAACAGCTCGTGACCGGGAGTACGAACGTTCTGGCACTTGAACAGGCGAGAGGACAAATCGAAAGTACCCGCGCCGAAATAGCCAAACGAGAAGGCGATCTGGCTCAGGCAAACAATGCCCTGCAACTGGTGCTGGGAACGTACCGCGCACTTCCGTCAGAAAAAGGGATGAAAGGCGGGGAGATCGCACCAGTAAAATTGCCACCAAATCTATCTTCACAAATTTTGCTGCAGCGACCGGATATTATGGAAGCGGAATATCAGCTGAAAGCGGCTGATGCCAATATTGGCGCAGCGCGAGCGGCCTTTTTCCCCTCCATTACCCTGACCAGTGGTCTTTCCGCAAGCAGTACGGAGCTGTCAAGCCTGTTTACGTCAGGAAGTGGAATGTGGAATTTTATCCCTAAAATTGAAATTCCTATTTTTAATGCTGGCAGGAATAAAGCCAATCTGAAGCTGGCTGAAATTCGCCAGCAACAATCGGTGGTTAATTACGAACAAAAAATTCAGTCAGCCTTTAAGGATGTTTCCGACACGCTTGCGCTGCGCGACAGCCTTAGCCAGCAACTTGAGTCACAGCAGCGTTATCTTGATTCACTTCAGATAACTCTCCAGCGTGCCAGAGGATTATATGCAAGTGGTGCTGTCAGTTACATCGAAGTGCTGGATGCAGAACGTTCCCTCTTCGCTACGCAGCAAACCATTCTCGATCTTACCTATTCCCGACAGGTTAACGAAATTAATCTGTTTACCGCGCTGGGTGGCGGTTGGGTAGAGTAAATTTATTTCATTAATCAGGAAATTTAAAATGCGTAATTCACTTAAAGCCGTTTTATTTGGTGCCTTCTCTGTCATGTTTTCTGCCGGTCTTCATGCTGAAACACATCAGCATGGCGATATGAATACTGCCAGTGATGCTTCGGTACAGCAGGTTATCAAGGGCACCGGTGTCGTTAAAGACATTGATATGAATAGTAAAAAGATTACCATTTCGCACGAAGCAATCCCTGCTGTGGGCTGGCCTGCAATGACCATGCGCTTCACTTTTGTTAATGCAGACGACGCTATCAATGCCCTGAAAACCGGCAACCATGTCGATTTCTCGTTTATTCAGCAGGGCAATATCTCCTTACTCAAAAGCATTAACGTTACGCAATCCTGATTATCAGTCCGGAGCGAATACATCCAGTGCGCCTGAACATTCATTAAGGGATTACTGTGAATGAATGATCGGGCGCATATGCCAGGTGTTTTGATTTTTCAGCGAGAAATTGTATGGCTTCTTTAAAGATAAAATATGCTGCAATAATTATCAGCAGCCTCATAGCAGGGGGGCTGATATCGGTTACTGCCTGGCAGTATGTAAACTCATCACAAAAAACAGTACAAACCGAACAAAAGGCACCGGAGCGAAAGGTACTTTTCTGGTATGACCCGATGAAACCGGATACCAAATTTGATAAACCCGGAAAATCTCCCTTTATGGATATGGACCTGGTGCCGAAATATGCTGATGAAAGTGGCGATAAAAGCAGTGGCGGGATCCGTATCGATCCAACCCAGGTTCAGAATCTGGGATTAAAAACGCAAAAAGTTACGCGAGGAATGCTGAATTATTCCCAGACAATCCCGGCTAATGTCAGTTACAACGAGTATCAGTTTGTCATTGTGCAGGCGCGTTCTGACGGTTTCGTCGAAAAAGTGTATCCCCTGACGATTGGCGATCATGTGAAGAAAGGCACTCCGCTTATCGATATCACCATTCCTGAATGGGTTGAGGCACAAAGTGAGTTCCTGCTGTTATCCGGTACAGGCGGTACGTCAACCCAGATAAAAGGGGTTCTGGAGCGACTTCGTCTGGCTGGTATGCCGGAAGAGGATATTCAAAGGCTGCGTTCAACCCGCACAATCCAGACCCGTTTTACCATTAAAGCACCTATTGATGGTGTCATTACTGCGTTTGACCTGCGCACCGGCATGAATATTTCGAAAGATAAAGTAGTGGCTCAGATTCAGGGGATGGACCCGGTCTGGATCAGCGCTGCAGTGCCAGAATCTATCGCCTATCTGCTGAAAGATACGTCGCAGTTTGAAATTTCGGTACCGGCTTATCCGGATAAAACATTCCATGTCGAAAAATGGAACATTCTTCCCAGCGTGGATCAGACAACCCGTACGCTTCAGGTCCGTCTCCAGGTTTCTAATAAGGATGAGTTTCTCAAGCCGGGCATGAATGCCTATCTGAAACTGAATACCAAGAGCCAGGAGATGCTGCTGATACCAAGCCAGGCCGTTATCGATACCGGCAAAGAACAGCGCGTGATTACTGTTGATGATGAAGGCAAGTTTGTGCCGAAACAGATCCACGTTCTGCATGAATCACAGCAACAGTCCGGCATTGGCTCCGGCCTGAATGAAGGCGATACCGTGGTGGTCAGTGGCCTGTTCCTCATTGACTCCGAAGCCAATATTACGGGCGCGCTGGAACGTATGCGCCACCCTGAAAAAACAGAAAACAGTATGCCAGCAATGTCTGAGCAGCCTGTAAATATGCATTCAGGGCACTGAGGAGACGACGATGATTGAATGGATTATCCGGCGCTCTGTCGCCAACCGTTTCCTGGTCATGATGGGCGCACTGTTTCTCAGCATCTGGGGCACATGGACGATAATTAACACGCCGGTCGATGCGCTGCCTGACCTGTCAGATGTGCAGGTCATTATTAAAACCAGCTATCCCGGACAGGCCCCGCAGATTGTAGAAAACCAGGTCACCTATCCGCTTACCACCACCATGCTGTCCGTACCTGGCGCAAAAACCGTGCGTGGCTTTTCACAGTTCGGTGATTCGTATGTGTATGTCATTTTTGAAGACGGCACCGATCTGTACTGGGCCCGTTCGCGCGTGCTGGAATACCTGAATCAGGTTCAGGGCAAACTGCCTGCGGGTGTGAGCTCTGAAATCGGCCCGGACGCCACGGGAGTGGGCTGGATATTTGAATATGCCCTTGTCGATCGCAACGGAAAACACGACCTTTCAGAACTGCGCTCTCTGCAGGACTGGTTCCTGAAATTTGAGCTGAAAACCATCCCGAACGTGGCTGAGGTCGCTTCGGTTGGCGGCGTGGTGAAACAGTACCAGATTCAGGTCAATCCGGTAAAACTGTCCCAGTACGGTATCAGCCTGCCCGAAGTGAAACAGGCACTTGAATCGTCTAACCAGGAGGCCGGTGGCTCATCCGTTGAAATGGCCGAAGCGGAGTATATGGTCCGTGCCAGCGGTTATCTTCAGAGCATTGATGATTTTAATAACATCGTCCTGAAAACAGGTGAGAACGGCGTGCCGGTTTATCTGCGGGATGTTGCCCGCGTGCAGACCGGGCCCGAAATGAGGCGTGGTATTGCCGAGCTGAACGGCCAGGGAGAAGTCGCTGGCGGCGTGGTGATCCTGCGGTCGGGTAAAAATGCGCGCGACGTTATCACGGCAGTGAGGGATAAACTGGAGACGCTGAAGGCCAGCCTGCCGGAAGGCGTTGAAATCGTGACCACCTACGATCGCAGCCAGTTAATCGACCGGGCGATTGATAACCTCAGTTACAAGCTTCTTGAAGAGTTTATCGTGGTGGCCATCGTCTGTGCTCTGTTCCTGTGGCACGTACGTTCTGCCCTGGTGGCGATTATCTCTCTGCCGCTTGGCCTGTGTATCGCCTTTATCGTCATGCACTTCCAGGGACTGAACGCCAATATCATGTCGCTGGGAGGGATAGCGATTGCCGTCGGTGCGATGGTGGATGCCGCCATTGTGATGATTGAAAATGCGCACAAACGGCTTGAGGAGTGGGATCATCAGCATCCGGGTGAGCAGATTGACAACGCCACCCGCTGGAAGGTGATTACCGACGCCTCCGTGGAAGTGGGACCCGCGTTGTTCATTAGCCTGCTGATCATCACCCTGTCCTTTATTCCTATCTTTACCCTGGAAGGGCAGGAAGGTCGTCTGTTTGGCCCGCTGGCATTCACGAAAACGTACTCCATGGCGGGAGCGGCCGCACTGGCCATCATCGTCATTCCTATTCTGATGGGATTCTGGATCCGGGGGAAAATTCCTGCCGAGACAAGTAACCCCCTGAACCGGGTGCTGATCAAAGCGTATCATCCTTTGCTGCTGCGGGTCCTCCACTGGCCAAAAACAACCCTGCTGGTTGCGGCCTTGTCCATTTTCACGGTTATCTGGCCACTGAGTCAGGTGGGCGGTGAATTTCTGCCGAAGATTAACGAGGGCGATCTGCTGTATATGCCGTCGACCTTGCCTGGCGTCTCTCCGGCAGAAGCTGCAGCGCTCCTGCAGACAACAGACAAGTTAATCAAAAGCGTTCCTGAAGTGGCTTCTGTATTTGGCAAGACCGGTAAAGCAGAGACCGCAACGGATTCCGCGCCGCTCGAAATGGTGGAAACCACGATCCAGCTCAAACCTGAGGATCAGTGGCGTCCCGGCATGACAATTGACAAGATTATTGATGAACTCGACAGGACAGTCCGTTTACCGGGTCTGGCAAACCTCTGGGTGCCGCCTATCCGTAACCGTATTGATATGCTCTCAACCGGGATCAAAAGCCCGATAGGTATCAAAGTGTCCGGGACTGTTCTGTCCGATATCGACGCGACGGCGCAGAGTATCGAGGCGGTAGCCAAAACCGTGCCTGGCGTGGTGTCTGTCCTGGCTGAGCGACTTGAGGGCGGGCGCTACATCGATATCGATATCAACCGGGAGAAAGCTTCCCGCTACGGGATGACTGTGGGCGACGTCCAGCTGTTCGTCTCTTCAGCCATCGGTGGGGCTATGGTGGGTGAGACGGTTGAAGGCGTGGCCCGGTACCCTATTAACATTCGCTATCCGCAGGATTACCGTAACAGTCCGCAGGCGTTGAGAGAGATGCCAATCCTGACCCCAATGAAGCAGCAAATTACGCTGGGCGATGTTGCCGATATTAAGGTCGTTTCCGGACCAACCATGCTGAAAACCGAAAATGCCCGGCCAGCCAGCTGGATTTATGTTGATGCCCGCGGCAGGGACATGGTGTCGGTGGTGAACGATATTAAGACGGCCATCAGTGAGAAAGTGAAACTGAGACCGGGGACCAGTGTGGCATTCTCAGGACAGTTTGAATTACTCGAGCACGCCAATAAGAAATTAAAACTGATGGTACCGATGACGGTGATGATCATCTTCATCCTGTTATATCTGGCATTCCGCCGGGCTGATGAGGCCTTACTTATTCTGATGAGCCTGCCGTTTGCCCTGGTTGGCGGGATATGGTTCCTGTACTGGCAGGGCTTCCATATGTCAGTGGCGACCGGAACCGGGTTTATCGCCCTGGCCGGGGTGGCAGCAGAGTTTGGCGTGGTCATGCTGATGTATCTGCGTCATGCCATTGAAGCGCACCCGGAATTGTCCCGTAAAGAGACGTTCACACCGGAAGGCCTTGATGAAGCCCTCTATCATGGTGCCGTACTGCGTGTCCGGCCGAAAGCCATGACCGTGGCGGTGATCATCGCGGGTCTGCTGCCGATACTCTGGGGAACCGGCGCAGGTTCAGAAGTCATGAGCCGTATTGCGGCCCCCATGATTGGCGGGATGATCACAGCTCCGCTGCTGTCCCTGTTCATTATTCCTGCCGCCTATAAACTCATCTGGCTGCGCAGACATAAAAAGAGCGTGTCATAACCCTGAAAGGACACCCCTGCGGGTGTCCTTTTGCATAAATTCACCCTGACGTCAGGGTTTACATCGATAACATACAGAGGTGAGTATGAAAAAAATAATTTTAATGGCCCTGGCTTTTGGCCTTTCACTTCCGGCAATGGCAGGTGAAAAAGTAATAGACATGTACAAGTCTGAAAACTGTGGTTGCTGTTCCCTGTGGGGCAAGGCGATGGAAAAGGACGGGTTTGAAGTGCGAACTCACGTCATGAATGATCAGGCGCTGTCAGCCCTGAAAGAAAAGCATGCTGTTCCTGCAGGACTACGAAGTTGTCATACCGCGGTTGCCGGTAATTTGATCATTGAAGGCCATGTGCCTGCGACAACGATACATAAAGCAATGCAGTCTGGTTCGGGTATACACGGTCTCGCCACCCCCGGTATGCCTGCAGGAAGTCCGGGAATGGAGATGGGAGCCCGGAAAGAGGCTTACGATGTTATCGCATTCTCACCGGATGGAAGTAAAATAGTCTTCCAGCGAATCGAATAGTCAGCGGAACGGCTGATAACGGGACGCCGGCAGCAAGCACTCCTGTGCCGGCGACATTCGTGGTAATCGCATCCATGACATACCCTGAAGACAGAAGATGCTTCAGGTATGCATAAGGAGAGTTACTGTGAAAAATGACAATGCAGTGCAACACAACAACCAGAGTGCTTCTGAACAGACATTATCCCCGGACGAGAGTCACGTATTGCATAAGGTGAGAGATCCCGTGTGCGGGATGGAAATCCTGCCCGATAAGGCGCACAGCAGCATTCGATACCAGGACTATCAGCTTTATTTCTGCTCCGCCAGCTGTGAGAGCAAATTTAAAGCCCATCCCGATCGTTATCTTACCGAAGATGCCAGTGAACGTTCCCATCACCATCACCACGAAGTCAACCCTGATCAGATAAAACAGCCTCACCACCAGGCGGAGAAAGATACTTCTGGAGGTGTGTGGACATGTCCGATGCACCCGGAGATACGCCGTAGTGGTCCCGGAAGCTGTCCTGTCTGTGGAATGGCACTGGAACCGCTCGTAGCCACGGCATCCACGGGGCCGAGTGATGAACTTCGCGACATGACAAGACGCTTCTGGCTGGGGTTGTTGCTGGCGTTTCCGGTTCTGATACTCGAAATGGGATCTCATCTGTTTCCCGCTTTGAGGAATACAGTACCGCCACAGTACAACACGTGGCTGCAGTTACTTCTGGCCTCTCCTGTCGTGTTGTGGTGTGGCTGGCCATTCTTCGCCCGGGCCGGAATGTCGTTGCGTAACCGCTCCCTGAATATGTTTACTCTCGTTGCAATGGGGACCGGTGTAGCCTGGGTGTACAGCGTCATTGCAACCGTCTTCCCTTCCTGGTTTCCTGCATCGTTCAGAAACATGGATGGCCTGGTGGCCGTTTATTTTGAAGCCGCCGCTGTTATCACGGTGCTTGTTCTGCTGGGACAGGTCCTTGAATTACGCGCAAGGGAACAAACGTCGGGCGCCATTACCGCACTTCTGAACCTTGCTCCCAAAACCGCCAGACGACTGGATGATGATGGTCATGAAACGGACATTAATGCTGAAGATGTCCTGCCTGGCGATAAGCTCCGCATCAGGCCTGGAGAGAGTGTTCCGGTCGACGGTATCGTGATCAAAGGCAAAACGGCCATTGATGAATCGATGGTAACCGGGGAGTCAATGCCGGTTACCAAAACGGAGGGTGACCCTGTCATCGGCGGGACCATTAATCAGACAGGTAGTCTTATCATCCGTGCAGAGAAAGTCGGTGATGAAACGATGCTCTCACGAATTGTTCAGATGGTCGCTGATGCACAGCGTTCGCGTGCCCCCATCCAGAGAATGGCTGACAGCGTCTCAGGCTGGTTTGTTCCTCTGGTGATACTTATCGCGGTTGTTGCTTTCGTGATCTGGTCTGTCTGGGGGCCCGAGCCCAAGGTAGCGCACGGTCTGATTGCTGCTGTATCGGTCCTGATTATTGCCTGTCCCTGTGCGCTTGGGCTGGCCACGCCGATGTCGATAATGGTGGGGGTAGGCAAAGGAGCCCAGGCCGGGGTGTTAATCAAGAATGCCGAAGCGCTGGAGCGCCTTGAAAAAGTGGACACGCTGGTTGTCGATAAAACAGGCACGCTCACGGAAGGTGCGCCGACGGTGACAGGGATTATCAGTCTCAGTCCGGGTGGTGAAACATCTCTTTTACGTGTAACGGCCGCAGTGGAAAAAGGCTCGCAGCATCCGCTGGGTATGGCAGTAGTTAAAGCAGCACAGGAAAAGGGGATCGCGATACCCGCAGTCACTAATTTCAATGCCCCGTCGGGTAAAGGTGTCTCAGGCGATGTTGAAGGTCAACGGGTTGTTATCGGTAATGAGCTGGTTATGCAGGAAAACAGGATCGTTATTGATAATCAAAAGGCCGTTGCAGATACGTTGCGGATGGAAGGCGCTACCGTTATCTATGTGGCTACAGACGGGCACCTTGCAGGCCTGATAGCTATCTCGGATCCCGTGAAAGCAACTACGCCGGATGCGCTAAAAGCGTTACGTCAGGCGGGGATCCGCATTGTTATGCTCACCGGGGATAACCAGCTTACTGCTGAAGCAGTCGCACGGAAACTGGGAATAGATGAGGTTGAAGCCGGGATTCTGCCTGATGGCAAAAAAGCAGTGATAACCCGACTGAAAGAGTCTGGTCATGTGGTTGCGATGGCCGGAGACGGTGTGAATGATGCCCCGGCGTTGGCGGCGGCTGACGTGGGTATAGCCATGGGAACGGGTACAGATGTGGCAATAGAAAGTGCCGGCGTTACCCTTCTCAAAGGCGATTTGATGATACTGAACAGAGCACGTCATCTGTCAGAAATCACCATGACAAATATCCGGCAGAATCTGTTTTTTGCATTTATCTACAACGCACTTGGCGTGCCCGTGGCTGCTGGTCTGCTTTACCCGGTATATGGAATACTGCTGTCGCCAGTTATTGCGGCGGCGGCCATGGCTCTTTCCTCCGTCAGCGTCATTGTAAATGCGTTGCGTCTGAAAAGGGTCAGGCTCGGGAAATAACCCTGAATGAAGAGCCAGTTACGAACAGAAGGAGTCCGGAATGAAAAGTACAACTTATGCTCTTATTGCAGTCGCCGCGATCGCGGCATTTGCCCTCCTGCGCGAACACTGGTCACATGTGGCAGGTTACTGGCCATATCTGTTATTGCTGGTCTGCCCGCTAATGCATCTTTTCCACGGACACGGAGGGCATGGAGATCATCAACATCACGGAAGTGAAAACGATAAAAAAAATTAATCCGGCAGACGGGGCCGCGTCGCGGTCCCGTTATCAGTCCAGGTATCGTTCGTAGTCTCTGGCATGCGCAAAGGCATGCTGTTCGAGTTTGTTATCAGCGGGTACCGCTGCCCGGAACGCCAGCGAGTTAACAGGATTGTTATTGATGACCAGCTCGTAATGTAGATGAGGACCGGATGAACGTCCGCTGTTACCGGATAACGCAATAGCGCCTCCCCGGGTAACCCTGGCCCCTTTAGTAACGAGTATTTTATTGAGGTGGAGATAGCGAGTTTTAACACCGGCTTTTCCCGTTACTTCAACAAAATATCCCATAGTACTGTTGTATTCGGCCCGGGTGATTTTTCCGTCGATGACGCTAACTATTTTCGTGTTCATGGGCATGGAATAATCAATGCCATTATGGGGACTCACTTTTCCCGATACCGGGTTAAGTCTTGCAGGATTGAAAGGCGAACTTAGTCTTGCTGTGGTCGGTAACGGATAATCGAGACTGCCTTTCCCGGAAGTATCGGAAAGGTTATAGAACTTTTTGTCTGATATACGATACGCCGTGTAATTAAATGAACCGGACGTAAATTTATAGGCTACGACACGTGATTTTCCCGCTTTCTTTTGCAGTACGAGTTTTAATGATTCATTTTTTTTCAAATGCCGAAGATTAAACCGGGAAGGCAAAGAGCGCTGAAGGGTAGCGATCTCGTTCGATTCCAGGCCCGAGCGGGTGGCTGAAAGGTAGGCATTTTCTTTTACGACATCGGTAGAATACATTTACTGGAATTCGCCGTTAGCATGAACACTGCGGCGTATGCTAGGGGTTTTCTGGAGGCGTGTCATCTGTCAGTTAATCGGGAGCACCGTTGATGGTCATCATTTTTGTAACATATCTTGTTTCCCGTTTGCTCCTGAAGCTCTGGGAACTGTATGACAGGCCCGATAGTGATGAGTAGCGTTAATTATGCAGGTCACTATGCCGTAACCCCGCATAGTGACCTGCCAGTAAAATCGTCACCTCATCCCAGGGGGGAGCAGAAGTCGCTTACTGCTTGCCGCTTTCATACAATTCTCGAAGTTTTTTTGCCTGTATTTGATGAGCTTCGGCACCTGCATTATTGACACTCTCATGTATAAGTGCAGCTTTCTCACCGGCATTCAGTTCGCTAAAGGATAAGTTTTTTGTGTTTGCTTCACTTTCGTTCAGCATTTTTTTATGTTCCTCAATCATTTTTTGATGTGGATAAGAAGCGCTATTATTCATAAATGAATGAGCAATAATAGCTCTTTCATGTTCATTCATTTCAGAAAACGGAGTCGCTATATCTTTATTTTTTTCATCAGTATTCTGTTCATGCGTAGCCGCGTTCACATGGGAAATTGCAGAGGCATTATTGACGAAACGATGTGCGTCGTGCGCAATGTTACTGGACTGGGCAAAAACCGCCCCGGATAATAAAGAGGTTAACGCAGTGACAGCAATTAATGTTTTCATAATAAAATACCTTTCCTGACAAATAAAAAGAGGCTCACATAATCATATATAAAAATAACAGACACGTGGGAAAGATGACATAAATGTAATATAGCCAGTTACATTACACAATTGTAATGAATTTGTTTTGTAAGGTGTGCTAGCTTCATTTCATTGCAGGAGAATGAATCTAATTCAAATCGGTTCTCTATCTCTGCCATTAACCATATTTTAATTAAGGGATCGCCATGCAACTCAAAACGTCTCGACGAACTTTCCTGAAGGGGTTGACCCTCTCTGGTGTAGCCGGAAGTCTTGGCGTATGGAGCTTCAATGCACGTTCCAGTCTGAGCCTGCCACCTGCAGCATCCCTGGAGGGTACTCAGTTTGACCTGACCATTGGTGAAACGACCGTCAATATCACCGGCAGTCAGCGCCAGGCCAAAACCATCAATGGCGGCCTGCCGGGGCCCGTCCTTCGCTGGAAAGAAGGTGAAACTATTACCCTGAAGGTCAAAAACCGGCTCAATGAGCAGACATCCATTCACTGGCACGGCATTATTCTTCCGGCCAATATGGATGGTGTACCGGGACTGAGTTTTATGGGCATCGAGCCTGATGACACCTACGTCTACACCTTCAAGGTTAAGCAGAACGGGACTTACTGGTACCACAGCCATTCCGGTCTTCAGGAACAGGAAGGGGTATACGGTGCCATTATTATCGATGCCCAGGAGCCTGAACCTTTTGCTTACGATCGTGAGCATGTGATCATGTTGTCTGACTGGACCGATGAAAATCCTCAGCATCTGCTGAAAAAATTAAAAAAACAGTCGGATTACTACAATTTCAATAAACCAACCGTTGGCTCTTTTTTCCGTGATGTGAATACCAGGGGGCTGTCAGCCACCATTGCCGATCGGAAAATGTGGGCTGAAATGAAAATGAATCCAACTGACCTCGCGGATGTCAGCGGTTACACCTACACCTATCTCATGAACGGACAGGCCCCGCTGAAAAACTGGACCGGACTGTTCCGTCCGGGTGAAAAAATACGCTTACGGTTTATCAACGGCTCGGCAATGACCTATTTCGATATCCGCATTCCCGGGCTCAAAATGTCGGTTGTGGCTGCAGATGGTCAGTATGTCAATCCGGTCACCGTTGACGAATTCAGGATTGCAGTTGCCGAAACCTATGATGTCATCGTGGAGCCGCAGGGTGAGGCCTATACCATCTTCGCACAATCCATGGACAGAACCGGTTACGCTCGCGGGACTCTGGCCACAAGAGAGGGGTTAAGTGCTGCCGTTCCCGCTCTCGATCCTCGTCCTCTTCTGACCATGGAAGATATGGGTATGGGAGGAATGGGACATGATATGGCAGGAATGGATCACAGCCAGATGGGAGGCATGGATAACAGCGGACAGATGATGTCTATGGATGGCGCTGACCTGCCGGAAAGCGGGACATCCTCCGCGCCAGTGGACCACAGCAACATGGCCGGTATGGATCATTCCCAGATGGCCGGAATGCCGGGAATGCAAAGTCATCCTGCGTCAGAAACGGATAACCCGCTGGTTGATATGCAGGCGATGAGCGTCTCTCCGAAATTAAACGATCCGGGTATTGGTCTTCGAAATAACGGAAGAAAGGTTCTCACGTACGCGGATTTGAAAAGCCGCTTTGAGGATCCTGACGGACGTGAACCCGGACGAACGATAGAACTGCATTTAACCGGGCACATGGAAAAGTTTGCCTGGTCATTTAATGGCATTAAGTTTTCCGATGCCGCACCTGTGCTGCTGAAATACGGTGAGCGACTCAGAATCACGCTGGTCAACGATACCATGATGACTCACCCCATTCACCTGCATGGTATGTGGAGCGATCTGGAAGATGAAAACGGTAATTTCATGGTGCGTAAACATACAATAGATGTTCCTCCTGGTACCAAACGCAGTTACAGAGTGACAGCAGATGCGCTTGGCCGCTGGGCATATCACTGCCATTTGCTCTATCACATGGAAATGGGAATGTTTCGTGAAGTTCGGGTGGAGGAATGATGCGAATGAAGAGAAATTTTAAGGCCATACCGGTTTTGTTCGCCGGTTTGTTTACCTCACAGGTTTCGATCGCAGCGGGCTCAGTGTCTGCAGACCCCCACGCCGGGCACGACATGTCAGCTATGCAGATGTCAGCGGATGAGAACTTCACTGAGATGACGTCCATGGAGCCCGTTGTGACAGAGAGCAGAACGCCAATTCCGCCAGTTACCAATGCCGACCGAAAGGCTGCATTCGGCAATTTACAGGGGCATGCAATTCACGACAGTGCAATTAATTATCTGGTTCTGCTGGATCAGCTTGAATGGCAACGGTCGGATAACAGCAACAATTTCAGCTGGAGCGTTAACAGCTGGATCGGAGGCGACACAGACCGGCTTTGGCTAAAGAGCGAAGGTGAACGAAGCGGGGGAAAAACAGAGACGGCAGAAGCCCAGTTACTCTGGGGACATGCGGTTGGCCCATGGTGGGATTTGGTTGCGGGTGTCAGGCAGGAATTCAGACCTGAGTCAGCCCAGACCTGGGCTGCTGTCGGTTTTCAGGGACTTGCGCTCTATAATTTTGAGTCTGAAATTACGGGTTTTGTCAGTAATGGTGGAAAAGCCGCTCTGCGTCTGGGAGGAGAATACGACGTTTTACTTACTAACCGGCTCATACTCCAGCCATCCTATGAGGTGAATTTCTACAGTCAGGATGATGAATCGCGGGGGCGCGGCAGGGGATTAGCTGACACAGAGCTGGGGCTCCGGTTGCGCTATGAAATACGCCGCGAGTTTGCACCCTATGTAGGCGTCTCCTGGAATCAGCTTTACGGGAAAACATCCGATATGGCGAAAAGAGAGGGTGAGAAAGACCATCAGGTAGTATTCCTGGCGGGAGCCAGAATCTGGTTTTAATGCATTGACTTAAAACACTCAACTAAACAGGTAAATAATATGTCGATTTTACATAAAGCCACTCTTACAGGTGGCCTGGTTCTGGGCGTCGCTTTTTCTGCTATGGCCCATCCGGAATTAAAAAGCTCGGTTCCACAGGCTGATTCAGCTGTAGCGGCCCCGGAAAAGATTCAGCTAAATTTCACGGAAAATCTGACCGTGAAATTCTCAGGTGCAAAATTAACGATGACGGGTATGAAAGGCATGTCATCACATTCTCCGATGCCAGTCGCGGCAAAAGTGGCACCAGGCGCTGACCCTAAATCGATGGTCATTATTCCGCGAGAACCTTTACCCGCTGGCACTTATCGTGTTGACTGGCGCGCGGTTTCTTCAGATACGCACCCGATTACCGGTAATTACACTTTCACAGTGAAGTAATATCATGAACGAACTGATTATGATTGTTATTCGTTTTCTTCTTTATCTTGATTTGATGGTAATATTTGGATTGCCATTTTTTCAGATATATGGAATAAGCGGTGTAAGACATGAAGCGTATAACCTGACTAATTTCAGGTCGTTTATAACCTTTGCTGTTGTTGCAGGCATCATTCTTACTGGCATTAATATGCTCCTGGTATCTAATGCCATGAGCGGAGTAACTGATCTCAGAGAATTATCCATCCATATTATCGAGATGGTTATAGAAGAAACTGATGTAGGTATTAGCTGGATTGTCAGGCTCTGTGCCCTGTTTACCACACTCGGTGCTTTGTTCCTTTACACTAATAAGAGAGTATTGTCCTGCCTGCTAATGACGATGAGTGGGGGCGTGGCGCTGGCTACACTTGCCTGGGGAGGACACGCCGTCATGCATGACGGTCTGCATTACTACCTCCATTTACTGGGCGATCTAACTCATCTCGGCGCTGCAGGTGCCTGGACAGGTGCTCTGGTTGCATTTGCTATCCTGCTGATGCGCAGAAACGCGCATAATGCACAGAGCGTCAGTGTGATATCTGACTCTCTGGCAAAATTTGCAACCGCAGGAACGGTGATTGTTGTGGCTCTGATCCTGAGTGCGCTGGTCAACTATCTGTATATTGCTGAAGGTAACTTAACCCCCTTGTTCAACAGTGCCTGGGGGGGCATATTGCTTGCTAAAACGGCTCTGTTTGTTCTGATGCTTCTGCTGGCTGCAGCAAACCGGTTTCACCTTGGCCCCCGCCTTGAAGTTATGGTCAGGGAAGGGAATTATGTTCGCAGCGTTGCCATGATGCGAAACAGCATCCTGACAGAATTCTTCGTTGCGGTCGCCATTCTGGGGGCTGTATCTTGGCTAGGAACGCTTGCTCCGTCTCAGGCAAGCTAGTGATCCGTAATATTTTTACCATCATATCATCGAGTTAACCATGCAGCGTATTTTAATCGTTGAAGACGAACATAAAACAGGTAGTTACCTGCAGCAGGGACTGGTTGAGGAGGGCTATCAGGCCGATCTCTTTGATAATGGCCGCGATGGTCTCGGGGCCGCGTCGAAAGGACAGTATGATTTGATAATACTGGACGTGATGCTGCCTTTCCTCGACGGGTGGCAAATCATCAGCGCACTGAGGGAGTCCGGGCACGAAGAACCGGTCCTGTTTTTAACCGCAAAGGACAACGTACGGGACAAAGTGAAAGGGCTGGAGCTTGGCGCAGATGACTATCTTATCAAGCCCTTCGATTTTACAGAGCTGGTTGCACGGGTAAGAACCTTATTGCGCCGGGCCCGTTCACAGACTGCCACGGTTTGCACCATAGCTGACATGACCGTCGATATGGTGCGGCGGACAGTGACACGCTCAGGTAAAAAGATCCATCTCACCGGCAAAGAATACGTTCTGCTTGAACTGCTGCTGCAACGCACCGGAGAAGTGTTACCCAGAAGTCTTATCTCGTCACTGGTCTGGAATATAAATTTTGACAGTGATACGAATGTGATAGATGTTGCCGTGAGACGGCTCAGAAGCAAAATTGACGATGACTATGAGCCAAAACTGATCCATACCGTGCGCGGTGCCGGATATATTCTGGAGATCAGAGAAGAGTGAGATTCAAAATTTCCCTGACCACGCGCCTGAGTCTGATTTTTTCTGCAGTTATGCTGACTGTATGGTGGTTATCAAGTTTTTTACTGATTAGCACCCTTAATGGCTATTTCGATAATCAGGATCGGGATTTTCTGACAGGTAAACTTCAGCTTACTGAAGAGTTTCTGAAAGCAGAAACGTTCCAAAATAAAACTGATATTAAATCATTATCAGAAAAAATAAATGATGCGATGATAGGGCACAGTGGATTATTCATATCTATAAAAAACATGGAAAATGAAAAAATCGTGGAGCTGTATGCTAAAAATTCTGCGGTCCCTGAGATCCTGTTAAATAAGTCAGGTGATATTCTCGACTATATGATCCAGACTGAAGAAAATAATACTGTTTACCGCAGCATCTCACGTCGGGTTGCAGTGACTCCGGAACAGGGTAAAAGCAAACATTTCATCATTACGGTTGCCACGGATACAGGGTATCACACCCTGTTTATGGACAAACTCAGCACCTGGCTGTTCTGGTTCAATATAGGTCTGGTCTTTATTTCAATTTTTCTGGGCTGGCTGACCACACGTATTGGTCTGAAACCGTTACGGGAAATGACCAGCCTGGCTTCCTCCATGACGGTGCATAGCCTGGATCAGCGTCTTAATCCCGATCTGGCTCCGCCGGAAATCTCTGAGACCATGCAGGAGTTCAATAACATGTTCGATCGCCTGGAGGGGTCATTCCGGAAACTGTCAGATTTCTCGTCTGACATCGCGCATGAATTGCGCACACCGGTCAGTAATCTGATGATGCAGACGCAGTTTGCACTGGCTAAGGAAAGGGAGGTTTCGCATTACCGCGAAATTTTATTCGCTAACCTGGAAGAACTGAAAAGGTTGTCACGAATGACCAGTGACATGCTTTTTCTGGCACGTTCAGAGCATGGTCTGCTGCAGCTGGAGAAACATGATGTGGATCTGGCCGCCGAACTGAATGAATTACGTGAGTTATTCGAGCCCCTGGCAGACGAAACAGGAAAGACAATCACGGTTGAAGGAGAGGGCGTTGTTGCCGGAGACAGCGATATGCTGCGACGTGCTTTCAGTAACCTGCTCTCCAATGCTATCAAGTATTCTCCCGATAACACCTGTACAGCGATACGCCTTGAGCGTGACAGTGACTGTGTGAACGTGATGATTACCAATACGATGTCTGGCCCGGTTCCCGCTAATCTTGAACGTTTGTTTGACCGGTTCTATCGCGCAGACTCATCAAGGGTCCACAACACGGAAGGCGCGGGGCTGGGATTATCAATTACAAGGTCGATCATTCATGCTCACGGCGGCGAGCTGTCAGCAGAACAGCAGGGGCGGGAAATTGTGTTCAAAGTGCGCCTGTTAATGGATTAATCCCGTTATTCAGGAGAAACCTGAAAGGTGACAAAATTGTCATCATTCAGTCACGCGATAAACAGAGGCGGTTTTTTATAATCAGTCATAAATCAGGACCAGCGTGATAACCCAATCGCCCGGTTCCTGGAGTGATGATTAACCAGCCCTGTAATCAAATGCTTTAGCATTGATTGTTCGGGTATGAAAACACCGGAGACCCAACCATGAAAAAGATTCTTGTATCCTTTATTGCCATGATGGCTGTCGCTTCATCTGCCATGGCTTCAGAGACAATGAACATGCATGACCAGGTAAATAATGCCCAGGCACCGGCCCATCAGATGCAGTCTTCAACTGTTAAAAGCACAGTTGAGGGAGAGAGCATGAAAATGATGGATATGAATGACCACGATAAGGCAGCAATGTCCCATGAAATGATGCAAAACAGTAATTCTGCCGCTCACCAGGACATGGCTGAAATGCATAAAAAAATGATGAATGCTAAACCAGGGGCTACCAACGAAACAGCAAAGTCATTTTCTGAAATGAGCGAGCATGAGAAGGCCGCAGTAGTGCATGAGAAGGCGAATAATGGTCAGTCTTCCGTTGTTCACCAGCAGCAGGCTGAAAAGCATCGCAGTCAGATCACCCAGAATTAACCCGCAGCTCCACTTGTAAGACCCTCATTTGACGCCAAATTCACTGGCTTACGCTCCTGCCCGGGAGCGTTTTTTTTATGCTTCACTACAATGTAGCCGTGAAGCCAACAACGACTATTTGTCCCCCACTCCACAGAGCATGTTTTCTATCCTTACATGAAATAGCCCTCCCATATAGATACGAAAAAACATATGTGTTTTTTGACTTTTAGCCTCAGAAGCGCGAAACTCGCCATTCAAAGCAGGAGAGTATAATGACACAAATTTCATCCCTACAACTTTTCAAAATCCTATCTGATGAGACCCGTCTGGGTATCGTACTGCTGCTCAGAGAGATGGGAGAGCTATGCGTGTGCGATCTCTGCACGGCACTGGAACAGTCACAACCCAAGATCTCCCGCCATCTGGCGATGCTTCGGGAATGTGGACTGTTGCTGGATCGCAAACAGGGCAAGTGGGTTCACTACCGCTTATCCCCACATATTCCTTCCTGGGCCGCTCAGGTGATTGAGCAGGCCTGGTTAAGCCAACAGGACGACGTGCAGACCATCGCCCGTAAGCTGGCATCAGCCAACTGCTCTGGAAGCGGTAAGGCTGTTTGTATCTAAAAAATTTGCCTGAACATATATGATTTTACGAATGTGAGGTATCAAAGATGAAAACGTTAACCGTGTTTGATCCGGCGATGTGCTGCAGTACCGGCGTTTGTGGTTCAGATGTTGATCAGGTTCTGGTCGATTTTTCTGCTGATGTGCAATGGCTGAAAGGGCGTGGGGTTCAGATCGAACGTTACAACCTGGCGCAACAGCCGATGAGCTTCGTTGAGAACGCTAAAGCGAAAGCATTCCTTGAAGCTTCTGGAGCCGAAGGGCTTCCGCTGCTGTTGCTGGATGGCGAAACGGTGATGGCAGGGCGTTATCCCAAACGTGCTGAACTGGCTCGCTGGTTAGGTATTCCGCTGGAGAAAGTGGGCGTGGCTCCGACAAGCTGCTGTGGTGGTAACACTTCCTGTTGTTGAGTATGTCAGGAGAACATATGCATTTTTTACAGAATATCCCGCCTTACCTGTTTTTCACTGGCAAAGGAGGAGTAGGTAAAACCTCAATTTCCTGCGCTACAGCTATACGCCTGGCAGAACAGGGCAAGCGCGTCCTGCTTGTCAGTACCGATCCGGCTTCTAACGTTGGTCAGGTATTCGATCAGACTATCGGGAAAACTATCCAGCCCGTGACTGCTGTGTCTGGTCTTTCGGCTCTGGAGATTGACCCGCAGGATGCCGCCCAGCAATACCGCGCCAGAATCGTTGACCCTATTAAAGGTCTTTTGCCTGATGACGTTGTTAACAGCATCAGTGAACAGCTTTCAGGAGCTTGTACGACAGAGATTGCTGCGTTCGACGAGTTTACTGGCTTACTGACCGACGCTTCTCTGCTGACCCGCTTCGATCACATCATTTTTGATACTGCCCCAACGGGCCACACTATTCGCCTTCTTCAGCTTCCCGGAGCCTGGAGCAGCTTCATCGAAAGTAACCCAGATGGTGCTTCCTGTCTTGGGCCGATGGCGGGGCTGGAAAAGCAGCGTGAGCAATATGCTCATGCGGTTGAGGCATTATCCGATCCTGAACGAACTCGCCTTGTGCTGGTCGCGCGATTGCAAAAATCAACACTGCAGGAAGTCGCTCGTACTCATGGCGAATTATCAGCTATTGGCCTTAAAAATCAGTATTTAGTCATTAACGGTGTCCTGCCTGCGAGCGAAACAGAACGTGATGCACTGGCCGCTGCAATATGGCAACGGGAGCAAGAGGCGCTGGCAAATCTTCCTGCCAGATTATCTGATTTGCCGACAGACAACTTATACCTTCAGCCGCTGAACATGGTTGGTGTGTCCGCATTGAAAGGCCTGCTCAACGAACACGCTGAGATAACATCGCTTCCTGAACAAAGCACACAGAACAAGCCAGAGAATATGTCGTTGTCTGTCCTGGTTGATGATATCGCCCGCAGTGAACACGGTTTGATTATGCTGATGGGCAAAGGTGGTGTGGGTAAAACCACAATGGCTGCGGCTATCGCCGTCAGTCTGGCGGATAAGGGTTTTGATGTGCATCTCACCACCTCAGATCCTGCTGCACATCTCAGTACAACGCTCAATGGCAGCCTTAAAAATCTGCAGGTCGGCCGAATCAACCCTCACGATGAAACTGAACGCTATCGTCAGCATGTTCTTGAGACGAAAGGCAGGGATCTGGATGAGGCCGGGAAGCGGCTGCTCGAAGAGGATTTACGTTCTCCTTGCACAGAAGAGATTGCGGTGTTCCAGGCGTTCTCACGCGTCATCCGTGAAGCAGGCAAACGGTTTGTGGTCATGGATACGGCACCGACCGGGCATACGCTATTACTGCTTGATGCGACCGGGGCTTATCACCGTGAGATTGCCAGGAAGATGGAGGATAAAGGTCATTTTACCACTCCGATGATGCAGCTTCAGGACCCGGAACGTACCAAAGTCTTGCTGGTCACTCTGCCTGAAACCACACCTGTACTGGAAGCGGCAAACCTGCAGTCCGATCTTGAACGTGCGGGGATTCATCCCTGGGGCTGGATTATCAATAACAGCCTTTCGATTGCACAGACGCAATCGCCGCTGCTTTGCCAGCGCGCCCGACAAGAGCTTCCTCAAATCGAGGTTGTGAAAAACCAGCATGCAAGCTGCATAGCGTTAGTACCGGTAATGGCTGCAGAGCCCACTGGCATCGAGAAACTCAGAGAGCTGGCCGTTTAATTTTTTTGTATATACAGGGCGGCAAAGCCGTCCTGTCTGGAGGATTTATGTTACTGGCAGGCGCTATTTTTGTCCTGACCATCGTTTTGGTTATCTGGCAACCGAAGGGATTAGGGATCGGCTGGAGTGCGACGCTGGGCGCGGTACTGGCGCTGATATCTGATGTAGTCCATTTTGGTGATATCCCTGTAGTGTGGAATATCATCTGGAATGCGACGGCGACCTTTATTGCCGTGATTATTATGGGTAAGCGGATTAAATGGTTGATCTTACCGGCACTGTTGCAAAGTTAGCGATGAGGCAGCCTTTTGTCTTATTCAAAGGCCTTACATTTCAAAAACTCTGCTTACCAGGCGCATTTCGCCCAGGGGATCACCATAATAAAATGCTGAGGCCTGGCCTTTGCGTAGTGCACGCATCACCTCAATACCTTTGATGGTGGCGTAAGCCGTCTTCATGGATTTAAATCCCAGCGTGGCGCCGATTATCCGTTTCAGTTTGCCATGATCGCATTCAATCACGTTGTTCCGGTACTTAATCTGTCGGTGTTCAACGTCAGACGGGCACCGGCCTTCGCGTTTGAGCAGAGCAAGCGCGCGACCATAGGCGGGCGCTTTATCCGTGTTGATGAATCGCGGGATCTGCCACTTCTTCACGTTGTTGAGGATTTTACCCAGAAACCGGTATGCAGCTTTGCTGTTACGACGGGAGGAGAGATAAAAATCGACAGTGCGGCCCCGGCTGTCGACGGCCCGGTACAGATACGCCCAGCGGCCATTGACCTTCACGTAGGTTTCATCCATGTGCCACGGGCAAAGATCGGAAGGGTTACGCCAGTACCAGCGCAGCCGTTTTTCCATTTCAGGCGCATAACGCTGAACCCAGCGGTAAATCGTGGAGTGATCGACATTCACTCCGCGTTCAGCCAGCATCTCCTGCAGCTCACGGTAACTGATGCCGTATTTGCAGTACCAGCGTACGGCCCACAGAATGATGTCACGCTGAAAATGCCGGCCTTTGAATGGGTTCATGTGCAGCTCCATCAGCAAAAGGGGATGATAAGTTTATCACCACCGACTATTTGCAACAGTGCCGATACGATACATTCAGTTTCTCTCACTTAACGGCAGGACTTTAACCAGCTGCCCGGCGTTGGCGCCGAGCGTACGCAGATGATCGTCGCTATCGGTGACGTGTCCGGTAGCCAGCGGCGCGTCCGCCGGCAGCTGGGCATGAGTGAGGGCTATCTCGCCGGACGCGCTGAGCCCGATACCCACCCGCAGGGGCGAGCTTCTGGCCGCCAGGGAGCCCAGCGCAGCGGCGTCACCGCCTCCGTCATAGGTTATGGTCTGGCAGGGGACCCCCTGCTCCTCCAGCCCCCAGCACAGCTCATTGATGGCGCCGGCATGGTGCCCGCGCGGATCGTAAAACAGGCGTACGCCTGGCGGTGAAAGCGACATGACGGTCCCCTCGTTAACACTCAGAATGCCTGGCGGAAAATCGCGGCAATCTCCTGCTCGTTGCCTTTACGCGGGTTCGAGAACGCATTGCCGTCTTTCAGAGCCATCTCAGCCATGTAGGGGAAGTCGGCCTCTTTTACTCCCAGATCGCGCAGATGCTGCGGAATACCGATATCCATCGACAGACGCGTGATAGCGGCGATGGCTTTTTCCGCCGCGTCGAGAGTGGACAGTCCGGTGATATTTTCGCCCATCAGTTCAGCAATCTCGGCGAATTTCTCCGGGTTGGCGATCAGGTTGTAGCGGGCCACATGCGGCAGCAGGACAGCGTTGGCCACGCCGTGCGGCATGTCGTACAGGCCGCCCAGCTGGTGCGCCATGGCGTGCACGTAGCCGAGGTTGGCGTTATTGAAAGCCATCCCGGCCAGCAGAGAGGCATAGGCCATGTTTTCCCGCGCCTGCAGATTGCTGCCGAGGGCCACGGCCTGGCGCAGGTTGCGGGCGATGAGGCGGATCGCCTGCATGGCGGCGGCGTCCGTCACCGGGTTAGCGTCTTTGGTGATATAGGCCTCAACGGCGTGGGTCAGGGCATCCATCCCGGTCGCCGCGGTCAGGGCGGCCGGTTTACCGATCATCAGCAGCGGATCGTTGATAGAGACCGACGGCAGGTTGCGCCAGCTGACGATCACAAACTTCACTTTGGTTTCGGTGTTGGTCAGGACGCAGTGGCGGGTGACCTCGCTGGCGGTGCCGGCGGTGGTATTGACCGCGACGATAGGCGGCAGCGGGTTGGTCAGGGTCTCGATTCCGGCATACTGGTACAGATCGCCCTCATGGGTGGCGGCGATGCCGATGCCTTTGCCGCAATCGTGCGGGCTGCCGCCGCCCACGGTGACGATGATGTCGCACTGTTCGCGGCGAAACACGGCGAGGCCGTCGCGCACGTTGGTGTCTTTCGGGTTCGGCTCGACGCCGTCAAAGATCGCCACCTCGATCCCGGCCTCCCGCAGATAATGCAGGGTTTTGTCCACCGCGCCATCTTTAATTGCCCGCAGGCCTTTGTCGGTGACCAGCAGGGCTTTTTTCCCCCCCAGCAGCTGGCAGCGTTCGCCGACTACGGAAATGGCGTTGGGGCCAAAAAAGTTAACGTTTGGCACCAGATAATCAAACATACGATAGCTCATAATATACCTTCTCGCTTCAGGTTGTATGGGTCCACCACATATTGCAATTTTTACTCTCACGTAAAATATAGGGCACTGTTGCAAAGTTAGCGATGAGGCAGCCTTTTGTCTTATTCAAAGGCCTTACATTTCAAAAACTCTGCTTACCAGGCGCATTTCGCCCAGGGGATCACCATAATAAAATGCTGAGGCCTGGCCTTTGCGTAGTGCACGCATCACCTCAATACCTTTGATGGTGGCGTAAGCCGTCTTCATGGATTTAAATCCCAGCGTGGCGCCGATTATCCGTTTCAGTTTGCCATGATCGCATTCAATCACGTTGTTCCGGTACTTAATCTGTCGGTGTTCAACGTCAGACGGGCACCGGCCTTCGCGTTTGAGCAGAGCAAGCGCGCGACCATAGGCGGGCGCTTTATCCGTGTTGATGAATCGCGGGATCTGCCACTTCTTCACGTTGTTGAGGATTTTACCCAGAAACCGGTATGCAGCTTTGCTGTTACGACGGGAGGAGAGATAAAAATCGACAGTGCGGCCCCGGCTGTCGACGGCCCGGTACAGATACGCCCAGCGGCCATTGACCTTCACGTAGGTTTCATCCATGTGCCACGGGCAAAGATCGGAAGGGTTACGCCAGTACCAGCGCAGCCGTTTTTCCATTTCAGGCGCATAACGCTGAACCCAGCGGTAAATCGTGGAGTGATCGACATTCACTCCGCGTTCAGCCAGCATCTCCTGCAGCTCACGGTAACTGATGCCGTATTTGCAGTACCAGCGTACGGCCCACAGAATGATGTCACGCTGAAAATGCCGGCCTTTGAATGGGTTCATGTGCAGCTCCATCAGCAAAAGGGGATGATAAGTTTATCACCACCGACTATTTGCAACAGTGCCAAATATAGTCCACTGGCGTCATCAGTTCGAGTGATTTATGTGGCCTTTTGCTGTTATACAGCACCAGATATTCAGCCATTCTTTGATTAAACAAATTCAGGTCCTCAAAAAGCAACAATTCATTGAATTCAATAAATTGTTCTCTAAGGAAGGTGCGAATAAGCAGGTCATTTCTTCCCAAGCTGACTCGCTGATTAAAATTTCGCGGATCTGGGCCGATTTTTTTCCCGCAAACACATCGAATCAGCCTATTTAGGCTATTTTTTCCA